>NZ_SHMI01000040.1:0-26933 GCF_004284735.1 Shinella sp. JR1-6
GGATGCGCAGCAGCCGAGAAGGACAAGCGATCGTCACCGGCATCGGCGGAGACGGCCGCAGGCTGGCTCCGTGCCCTCGCATAGAGCGCGGTCGACCGGAACGGGCGATGGCCCATAGCACAATCGAAGAAGATCATCGACGGGGAGAAACCGACCGTTACCCACGAGGCTCCGGAAAACCCTACGGCGCTATTGGGGAGCGCGGGTTTCCTCCGCCTGCTCCGCTCACCGGCGGGGCCGGTTCGCTGCGGCCGCGGCCACGCCGTCCTCACGGCGCTGCGGCTGGATAACGATCGGCAGCATCGAAAGACAGGCACATCGAACCGTAGCCATTCCGTGCCGCGAGGACATCCGACACCCTTGACTCCTCCGTGCAAAATGAGAACATATAAAGAACATTGGAGGTTGCCATGCAGACCGACAGCATCGAAAAAGCCCTTGCCGAAGTCGCCGCCTGCCGTGCGCTACGGGAAAAACAGCTCGCTCTTCGCGCAGAAAACCAGCGCAAGCTGGAAGCCGTCGCAAAACCGCTTTACGTGCTGAGAAGCAAAAAGCAGTTGGAACTGCGCCTCCAATGAACGAGGTGCAACAACGACAGGAGCCTGCCGCACGAGACGAGGCCACCGAGGTACTGCGTCTTCATGACGGGAATGCACTAGAAGCGCTGAGGACGCTGATCGCCGAGCGTGACGCTGTCGAGGACCGGCTTGCCATTGCGATACTCGCGATGGGCCGCGGCTTTACCAGAGGGTGGCGTCCATGACCCAGCCACACTCTATCTGGGCAATGCCTGGTACGATGCTGGATCGTTCGAGTGGAATCGTGCCGCGAAGCCGCAGGGATCAGCGGTTAAAGGTGGCGAGAGACCTATAGCCGACGTCCGCTACAATGTGCTGTAATCGCGAACAAGAGCGCAGCTTCAGCCGGTCACAGGGCGAGAGCAACATTGTAGGAGGAAGAAATGGGAATGACCGACCATGAACGCGCTGCATTCGAGCGCTTACTGAAAATCGCCAAAAGCGACGCGGGGCAGTCCCGGCGTGTAGCGTCTTTCATCCTGTCATGGTGGAATGCCAGCAGCCTTGGCGGTTTTGATCTGGCGGACCTATTTGCCGTCGATCAAACGATCGCGGCCGACATGGGAACGATCTTTGTTTGCCTCGGGCGGCAATCGGAACCGTTCTACCCGGAAGATTACGAGACAGAGATAGAGGCGGTTATCGAAGCCTGGCGGCCGGAGATCTGGGCCGAAAGCCAAAAGTGAACGGCGCATTTCGGGCGGGAAGGGAGTACGAGGGGAGGGGCTTCGGGGCTCCCCTCGGACCGCACTGCGCCCGCTCGACGCGGGCGCCGCGCGGCAGTCCGCCAGTCCGACGCCGTGTTAAACGAGTTCCAGGCGTAGCGTGCGCCCAACCGCATTGGCAGCGCGCGTGAGAACGGCGAGCGTAACGCCCTGGTATTCGGGATCAAGAAGCCGGTCGAGCTGCGACCGGCTGGTGTGCAGGCGCTTCGCCATTTCGGCCTTGCCGATGTTCTGCTCCTTCATCGCCTGCTCAAGCTGGAAGGCCAGCACGCGCTTGATGGCGTGTTCCGTCGTCTCCTCGTAGGTGCCCTGTTCCTTCAGGAAATCCTCAAAGGAGTCACCAAGAGAGCCGCGTTCGATGTCCTTGCTCATTTCAAACCTCTCATCCGCTGTTCGGCCAGCTTCAATTCGGGCTGCGGCGTTTTCTGCGTCTTCTTGATGAAACCGTGCAGCAGGGCCATCTGACCGTCATGCACGCAAAACAGAACGCGGGAAATCCGCCCGCCCGGAAGATTGGTTCGGATTTCCCATAGACCGTTGGTGCCGCTCATCGGCCGGCAGAGCGGCATTCCTATCGGCCAACCAAACTCGGCCGTCCTGATATCGTCGCCGACGATCTTGCGATCCTCCTCGGACAAGTCCAGAAGCCATTCCCGCACGGGTTGGCGTCCGGACTCCGTGCGGTAGAACTTCGCCGGCAGTTTCTTCACATGATCGATCATCGCGGCGATGTACCATAGATGGTACTTCGCCGCAACGATTGTCAAGGGCCAGGAGAGGCGAGGGGCGCTTTACGCGCGCCCGTCCTCATCCTGAAGCTGCTTGACGACACGCTTTGCCGCCCACCGGCCGTTCTCGTTCAAATGGCGCTGCCATGCACCATAGGAGGGAGACCAGCGAAAGCCGTTGGCTTTCAGGAGGCTGCGCGTCGCATCATCGGGCTTGTCGGGGAAGAAAAGCTGGATCCGCGCCGCCTCGGTATTCTCGACGATCTCGATCTCCCCGAGGCTGGTTTCCACCTTCGTCTCAACGTCGCCGCGGTCCTGCAACTGCTCCAGGGAAGCGAGACGGTCTTGCAGGCGTCGGATTTCCGCCCGGTCAAGCGTGGTGTCAAATTTCACCGGCATGCGGAAGGTCTCGGCGTGCTGCAAGGCGCGGCCGATAATGTGGGTTTCAATGTCGGTCTGCTCGACCACGGCGCGGATAATGTCCGCCATTTCGGCTTTCCGCGCCCGCATGGTGCGGATGATCCGGTTCGCGGCCTTCGCCTGCTCGCAATCGTTCTCCAGTCCGGCAATCTTTTTCCTGATCTTGTCCAGGGCTTCCGGATCATTCGAGCGGATGGCCTCGCCCTCCGTGCCGTAGGGGAAGGCATGGCGCTTTGCAGCCTTGCGGGCCTTCGTGTCGTGCTCGCGGATTTCGGCGCTGCGCGCATCGGCCGAGCGCTGGCGCTTCTCGTTGCGTGCGACCGGGAAGTTGGCCGATCCGGTGACGAACCAGCTCATGCAACGGCTCTCCGCCGCCCAGAATGCGCGGGTGATCGCCACATGCTGAATGGCGAACATCTGCTTTTCGTCCACGGCATTGAAGCTGGCCGCAACATCCTCCCGCGCGGCGAGCTCGTCCACATAGTCGCCGAAGGTGTTGATGCGGATGGCAAGGTCGGACAGCTCGCCGGCCGCGCGCCGTTCCGGGAAATGGCTCAAGGCGTCAAAGCTGCTGGTGATGCTCGCGGCGGTGATGCTGGTCGCATAGCTGCCGACCGTGACGACAAGGGTGTTGTTTTCAACGATTGCTATAGTCATGCCCGTGATCCTTTACGGTTTCGCCGTGGGCGGAGCCTTCTTCCTTTGGTCCGAAGGACGTGCCCACACGTCCTCGGGACGAAGGGAGGGGGCGAAGACCGCTCCCGGCAGGGCGGCGATCCGGTCATGGGTCGGCCGGGGCAAAAATCGGAAGGTTCGGCGCGCAGCGGTGAAAGCCGATTTTTTCGCCGGGCGACAGCGCCCTTGGGCGCGCTTGCCCGTTGGCCGGATCGATGGCTGTCGTATGAGCGGAAGGGAACATGCGGCCCGCGCGCGGGCTACAGTGCCGGATGCGCAGCAGCCGCAAAGGACAAGCGATCGCCACCGGCATCGGCGGAAACCGCCGAAGGCTGGCTCCGTGCCCTTTTGGCATAGAGCGCGGCCGCCCGAAGCGGGCGGTGGCCCATGGCAATACCGAAAAAGGTCATCGACATGGAAAAACGACCGTTATCCACGAGGCTTCGGAAACCCTACGGCCATTTGGGGAGCGCGGGTTTCCTCCGCTTGGCTACCGCTTGCCGGCGGGGGCCGGTTCGCTACTGCCGCGGCCGCGGATAACGATCGACAGCACCGGGAAAAAGCACTACGGAAAGAGAATGCCGCCGGGGTGAGCGGCGGCATTCAGGCAGGCAGGTGCAGACAGGGGAGGAGGGCTGGGCACCCGCCCAACGCTTATGCTTGACTATGCGCCCTGCTCTTTGAGATCAGGTTGAAGAGCTGGGCGATGACGTCCGTCGCATAGACCTGTTCGCCATCCTTTTCGTAGCTGCTATTGGAGATCCGCGCCTCGACATAGACGAGATCGCCCTGGCCGACATTTTCCTCGATCCATTTGGCCTGATTCTTGTCGAGGACCGTGACCTGGACCCAATCGGTGGCGCTCTTCCGCTCCCCGTCGGCCTGCCATTCACGATTGGTCGCCACATTCACCTTCAACGCATTTTTCAGCGGTATGATGTTTCCGACGTGGCCAAGCAGAGTATGCCGGTTAACCGTACGCATGGATTAAACCTTCCTTAACCGAGAAAAACCGTTTATCTGTGGAGCTCGAACCAATGCCGCTCGGTTTGACCAGAGGTGTCATTCTTGATGTCGAAGTAATATGGCTCTGACCTAAGCGGTCGGGATATGGAGACCGTTTGTATGCAGCTCCGCTGCCGATCAGAACTGTAGAGACCGTGCGTTTTGCCCTGGCAAATGTTGACTGCCTTGACGCAGAGATCGCCCTCCCGGGCGAAACCGTCGCCGTCCCTCCTGCTTCCGACCCGGTAGCCCTCCGGGCACTCCGCATATCTCTCGTGGCCCGGCGAACCCGTTCCCGCCTCGGGGCAAGTCGGCCAATCAAAGCCCGGTTTTTTCATCGCGGATATGAGACGCGTCATTGGCGGGTGACAAGCGGGGACGCCCCTCCAGGATGGGTTGGACGAGGATGCGCACAGCAGAACCTCGCACCCCCACTCGCTTGCAGCTACGGGCGCGGGAAGCACCGCGGTCGTCAAAAACAGTCCGAGGACGATATGTGAAGGCATGGCTTTCGCGAACATCGGCAATCTTCTCATTAAACCCAGTAACGAGTAAATTATAGTTTATCCGACAATGGCGAGCAAGCGCAAGAAGGCTGACACCGAGCTTGGGAAAATGATCCTCCGAAACATGGCGATCGTCATGGAACGAGAGCGGGAACGACGCGGCCTGACAAAGAGGGAGTTGGTGGTGATTTGCGAGATCACCCCGCCCTATTATTTCAGCATTCTTGATGGAACGGCGAATCCCTCGCTGCAGGTGATGACGCGGATCAGCACCAATCTGCAGGTGCCCCTGCACGAGTTGATGACCGGCAGCAAACTCAGCGACGACCAAATTCAGCTCTTCACGACCCCGAACAGGGGCACCGAATTGCAGAAAGAATAAACAATAGTTTATCATCGACCGCGAACAGCCGATACTGCGATCGGCCTGAAAGGACGATGATATGAACCGCAAGTATCCGCTCACCGCCGCACTCTTTCTCACCTCGGCCACTGTGAACGCGGCGGACAATCCAATGTGGCGCGCCGGCCTCTCCTGGTCCTGCTCATTCTCGTCGGTCATCCTTTGTGAGCGCTCTATCGATTGCGATGCTACCAAGGAGACGGGGGAGCTCGCGCTGGATTATCGTGAAAACCGCCTGACGGATCAGAAGGGCACGGTTCACCCGATCAAGCGCCACTACGTCCAGACGGTCGCCGGCAGCCCGATCGGAAGCGAGGTGAAGATCGAACTCAATACGAACGAGGTGATCTGGCTATCACCGGCTGACGGGTCAGGGGTGTTTTCCGACAACTGGATCGGGGCGATGCTTTCGCCGAAGACGGGCGTGGTCGTGCAGGAGCTGAGGCCGTTGATCTGCAAGCCAAAAGAATAGCTGGCAGCCTATCGGTCCGCTAGTGGCTCTGCCAGCCGAGATCCGTATAGCTGAAATCGTCGCCCTTATAGGCGATGCGCGTCCGATAGGCCCGCGCGCAGGCATAGGTGAAACAGTCACCCATATTCAGCTTGGCGGGATGGTTCATGATCTTGCCGTACTGTTGGGCCGCATCGAGCGCCTTGGCCCCGACGTCCCCGGAAATCATCGCTTCCTTGCACTCCAGATCAGAAATGAACTGCTCGACGAGGCGGCGCGCCGTGTCCATCATCTCAGAGGTCGCAGGCTTGTCCCGGCCGGCAACTCCAGCCAGACGCCGGGTCAGGGACAGCGTCGCCTCCATGCGCACGACGGCCGACACATAGTAGGGACCGCCGTGTTGCTCAAGCCGATCGATCAAGCTGGAGGCGTCCTCTTCCTCGGCGAGGATAGCGACGACGACCGAGGCATCGACAAAGAGCATTAGCCCTCGCCCCACATGTCGTCGGTTTCCTGCTTGTGGTTGCCGGGGGCAAAGGGTCCGGCCTCGCGGGCCATGGCGAGGGATTTTGCAAGGCGCTCGCGGACGGGCAAGGCGGCCTTCCGTTTGGCGATCTCATGCTTCAGCGCGTCCCTGACGGCGTCCACCTTGCTGGTTTTGGTGATGCTGATAAGCTCCTCTGTGAGCCGATCGATCTCGGGATCCTTGATATAGAGCGGCATGGCAGCATATCCTTTCTAGGATATGTTAATATCCTATTTTTCATATCCTCGCCAGCTAGGCGCCGAACTTTTCAAAGGACAGCCTGACGCCCAGCGCCCGCACAATTGCGACCACTTCAGGGAAGGACAGGTCGCCACAACCATCCTCGCTGAGCGATGTTTCAAGTCGCTCGCGCGTTAGCCCAGTTTGCTCCGCGATTGCCGACATGCCCTTGGTATGAACGACCTCACAAAGGGCGCGCGCAATCTTGCCGACATCCTGTGTCCTGAAGGCTTCATCCAGGAAGGATGCGATCGTCTCACCGGACGTAAATCCTTCGGGGGAAGCAGGGGTGGTTGGTTCCTCATTCATGGCTGTCGACCAGCATAGGCCATGGTGCTGCTACCATCAATCACCCGCAAGATTCCATCGCATATTGTTACGTTATAACATATCGCATAAGACATATTATGGAACTCACCCAGCATCAAAGCTACGCAGAAGCACCAGATCAGGCCTATCCAGTACCAATTCGTCCTCCGCAAACTTCCGTGTCATCATGCCAGCAGGCGGAAATTGAACGCACGATCTCCCCTTGTTTGAACATGGTCGTAAGAGTGAATCTCTTTATGTCGATCATGGGGATCATATTTCTGAGGGGGGTGCCCGGATAACCGCAACCAGGTGGGTCACTCGGCTTTTGCAAGCGATAAGCTGAGCGCGCTTTCAGCCATCGGATCCAGCGCCCGCACACGATCCTGATTGTGTTGGGCCGATTCCAGAATCCGTTGATGCGGTTTTCGGAGACGCTGATCAGGCCCATCCGCGCAGCATCACGAATAGCGTAGCGCGCCGTTGTGCATCCGACGCCCGCGCGCGCGGCGATTTCAGGCAGCGACATATTCGATTGTCCGCGATCCGCTACCGCCCGGGCAATGACCGACAGCACCGCGAGTTTGCTGACGGTGAAGGCTTGGGCCAAGCAGGTCGGGATAATGCAATCCTTGGCGACAGATCGACGGCGAAGCCAGGATGACGCCCGCTTGTTCGACGGAATCGCCGGCCGGCGGTGACGAACGCATTCCGTCGCCCGCGCCACGCGAATTCCCACGCTGATCGACTTTCGCTGGTGCTCGATCACAGGGGCCAGATACTCCATTTCGTCGTCGGCGATAAACCCCTCGCCGTTCAAGACCCAGGCCGCTTTCGCGCAGTCGTCGACTTGCTGCTGCGTCCGAGCACTGAGCAGGCGCGTCAATAGGTTCGGCCCATAGGCCGTCCGGATCGTGGCAAGCATGATCTCTCCATCTTCATTGACTGATCGGGGAGAAATCGGAACGCGAGACACACGTATCCGTGGCAAGAATTAGCTTGCGGCGGCGGCGTCGATGTGCGAAAAAAACAGTGGCTATAAGACTTTTGCGCACATTCGTGTGTCACTCGACCCGTCTCTCCGAGGCGGGTTTTATTTTGTCTACGGCATAGGACCTCCGTTGCTCGATTCCTGGCGAAGCGAGTCACAACAGTAATTATATTTTACACTTTCACCAACGTTAAAGCTGCTTCGCCGCGAAAACGCCGCTTTTGACTCGTGTAGGAGTTGCGCGCCCAATGGGCTGGCGGAATCAAATCCGCCCGTTCCGCCATCACCTTATCGAACGCTGCTCCGCCATACTCCGCGAACAGGGATCGAATGATTCCCTCATCGTCCGCGCTGTGCGACGGGTACAGGAAAGGATGACCGCAAATGGCCAATGAGAGTGCCGCCGAACTCGTGCGATTCCTCGCGGAGGAACTTCGACGCCGAGGAACGATGCTTCCTGAATTCGCGGAAATTACGGGTATTGCGGAAGAGCGGCTGGAATATCTTCAGTCTGGCGCCTGGCATCGTCTGACGGTCAAGGAAATCGGCACGATCGCGGAGTCCCTCCAGGTCGACCTCACGACCATTTGGTCAGCGCTTGTCGAGAAGCATGGAGACGGGATGGGTGAACCGCCCCGCCCATAGCCCGCTTCTGTTATCCTTGGCGATTGATTCGGCAACCGCATAGGCAGCGGAAACCGGAGCGCCTGAAGGGTACGCGGCGGCAAATGCAACGCCAGAGGATATGAGCGCGGTCCCGACGTCGACAGTGGCGTTATCGAGCTGGGCGGCGCAGACGACAAAGGACGCATCGTCATTGGCGCGGCCGACGGGCTGGCAACCAATCGAACCGGTCGAAAAAAGCGCTGCAAGGGACGCAATCGACTGCATGCCGCAATCGCTTTCCGTTTCATCGGGAGCATGGTAGGCCGTTCCTCGAATGCACGCTTGCACGCCGAACAGCCTGAATTTCCGGCCTTCGTATTGCCAGCTATCGCCTGTTTCAAAACTAACGGCCGCGGGAAACGAGATGGTTTCCTCCTGCGCCCTCGCCGTAGTCGCCAGCAGCACCGCCATGATAACCGGAAGCTCAATCCGCATTCTGGAACCCCATCGATCGTGAAAGCGATTGCGATGCTTCAAGGTCGGGGCGGCGGGAGCGCCCGTCCTGCGTCCGCCCGATCGCCGCGAGACCGAGAAAGACCATGCTGTCGTCGTCATTGACGGTTTTGAACGGCTCGCCATTGCCCCCGACAAGGACGAAGCATGACGCCGGTATGGTCTCGCCATCGGCCGGCATCAGCACGAGGGTTTTGCAGAGGACGACGCTGCCACGCCTGTTGTAAATCGCGTCGGCATAGTCGCGCGCGGCGTCGGTGCAGCTCCAAGACTGCACACGGTTATAGATCACCTTGTCCGTCGGACAGGCGGTCAGGCCGCGCAGAGCGATCTTCAGGCCCGCGATCGTTCGCTCGACCGGACCCTCAATTACGACCTTCCCGTCCAGCCTTGCCACAGACCGCGCGACAAGCCTTCCATCGGCGTCAAAGCGTTCCAGCACCAACGTCCTCACCCCCTCTTGTCGGTACTGGCGAAGGTAGTTTGGCGAGGGTTCCCCATAGGGATTCTCATCCTGAGAAATCGCGAAACTCGCGCCACCTATCAAGAGGCAGGCGGCAATGGCCGTAACCTTGAGTTGTTTGTGCATAGCGGAAAAAGCCATTTCTGAATTGACAGGGGAATCCCATACGAATTAACTATAGTTTATTCTCTGATGCGGCAACCCGGACAATCGAATTGAAAACCACCCTCCTATTCCTCCTCATCTCCACCTCGGCGATGTCCGCGCAAGCATGCGAGTCAGTCGATGCGGACCGCGTTCTCGAGATGGTGCGGACCATCGCCACCGAAGAAGAGCTGGACCCCGATCTGGCGCTCGCCGTGGTCGACGTCGAGAGCGCCGGCGGCAAGCACCAGGTCTCCGACGCAGGTGCGGTCGGCATCATGCAGCTGATGCCGGAAACGGCGTCCGACTATGGCGTGACGGACCGTTGCGATCCGGAGTCGAATATCCGTGCCGGCGTCCGCTACCTCAAGAAGCTCTATGGCGAGTTCGACGATCCCCTGCTTATGCTCGCCGCCTACAACGCCGGTCCCGAGCGGGTCTATCGCAAGGGCGGCATTCCCGAATTCAACGAGACCGCCCAGTACATCGTCAAGGTGATGAACCGCTGGAAGCTGACCGCAAAGGCGTCGGCGGCGGAAGAACGGCGCGGTGGCCACAGTGCTCGCAAGGAGACGGTCGCGATGGCCTCATCGCCCTGGCGCGACGAGCACGTCTGGACGGCGGACTAGCGTGGCCCTCCTTCCCCATTTCATCCTCCCAAGCATGAAGGACATTCGAATGAGCATTTTCCCCATCATGCCGCGTCCAGCCGGCAAGACCGCCCTATCGCTGGCAATACTCGCGACTTCAGTCACGCTGGTTCCGGAATTCGCGCACGCACAGTCGGCTGCTCCAGTCGAAAACATTCTTGACTGGGGTGTCACGGTTCTGCAGGGCAACGTCGCAAGATCGTGCATGATCATCGCTGTTTGCGCCATGGGATTCCTGTTCCTCACCGGCCGCATGGCTTGGCAATGGGCCTTCTCCATCATCATCGCCATCGGGATCATCTTCGGCGCAGGTGATTTGGTCGACGCAATGCGTTCATCCGCGGGCATGTAATATGCGCGATGATGCACCCGACGTTGAACCGCTCATCCTGCCGCTGACCCGGCCACCGTTGTATTTCGGGGTCGATATCATCGTCTTCGTGATCAACGGAATGTTCGGGATCATCCTCTTTATCGCATCGTCGAATTTTCTCGCGCCGCTGGTCGCCCTGCCTATCCATTTTATCGCGCTCTACCTCTGCCAGCGGGACATCCACATCGTCCGCGTGGTGCAGGTTTTCCTGTCGATGCGCCGGGCGATCCGCAACAGACACTTCTGGAAGGCGGGGAGCTACACCCCATGAACATCGTCAATCACGATTTGAAGTTCGGACGCGAACGCGAACGCGATCTGGGGATCGGGATCCACGTCCCCTACCTTCGCCATGTCGACGAGGAAACGGTCGTCACCAAGTCCGGCCTGCTGCTACAGGTGATCCGACTATCCGGTCTCCCCTACCAGACCATGGACCAGGCCGAGATCAACGCGCGCCTTGCAAACCGTAACATGACGGTCCGATCACTCGGATCGTCGCGTTTCGCGCTCTATGCCACCATCATCCGACGCAAGATTGCCCCGGCCATCGAAGGCGATTTCGACAATCCCTTCGCCGACGAATTGAACGCCCGCTACATGGACGGGCTGAAGCGCCGGACGATGTTCGTCAACGAGCTGTACCTGACGGTGATCCGGCGCCCGATGACCGGGCGCGCCGGCAAGGTCGACCGCATGTTCGATGTCTTCCGCATGGCGGACAATGAGGTCGAGGCCAGGGGCGAGGCACTGCGCGACCTCAAGGACATGGTCTCGGGCATCGCCGGCGACTTCCGCTCCTATCGCCCGGAAATCCTCTCCTGCGTCACCCGCGACGGCGGCCTCTATTCCGAGCCCGCCGAATTCTTCGCCAAGATCCTCGCCGCCGGTGACGAGCGGTCGATGCCCCTGCCCCGTATGTCGCTGGCCGATTATGTCGGGACCGGCCGGATCATGATTGGGCGGAAAGCTGCCGAAATCTGGTCGGCGGACGGTGCGACATCGAAGGTTGCGGCCATGGTGTCGATCAAGGAATACCCGCCGATGACGACGCCCGGCCAGCTCGATGGACTGCTGCGCCTGCCCTACGAATTCATTGTCACCCACTCTTTCGCGCCGGAAGACCGCACGACGGTCACTGAGGCGATCTCCACTATCAGCCGACAGATCGCGAACTCCGACGACGGCGGCACGGCGGTCGAGGACGATATCGAGACAGCGCGCGACCGGCTCGCCTCCGGCGAGGTCGTCTTCGGCAAACATCATATGACGGTCGCGGTACTCGAGCGCGATCTTTCACGGCTGAACCGTGCCGTTGCCGACGTCACCGCGGAGCTGGCGCGCATGGGCGTCGTCGCCGTTCGCGAAGACCTCAATCAGGAAGCGGCATGGTGGGCACAACTGCCTACCAACTTCTCCTACATCGCCAGGCAGGGCCTGATCTCGTCGGTGAATTTCGCCGGGCTCTTTTCTGCGCACAATTTCCCGTCCGGGCAGACGCAAAAGGTCCATTGGGTACTGCCGATCTCACTGCTGGAGACCACCAGCCAGACGGCCTACTTCTTCAATTTTCACGAGGCAGATGTCGGGAACTTCACCGCAATCGGTCCGACTGGCTCGGGCAAGACCGTCGCCCTCTCCTTTCTGCTCGCCCAAGGCATGCGCGTCCAGCCTCGCCCGCGCTGCGTCTTCATCGACAAGGACCGCGGCGGCGAGATCTTCGTGCGCGCCATGGGCGGGCGCTACGAGCGGCTGTCGCCGGGCGAGCCGACCGGCTTTGCGCCGTTGCAACTCGAAGATACGCCCGCCAACCGGAGCTTCGGCAAGACGCTGATCTCCTATCTCGTCACGCCGGCGGACCGCGTGCTCAATGCCGAGGAGATGGCCGTCATCTCCGATGCGGTCGATAGTATCTATACCGACTTCGAGCGGCCTCAACGTCGACTAGACATGCTCACCGAAGCCCTGAGTGGGCGCATGCGGTCCGGTATCGGCGATCTTGCCGACCGGCTGAAGGAGTGGACCACGGGCGACAAGGGCTGGCTGTTCAACAATCCGGCCGACAGGCTGGATTTCTCGGGTTCCGTGATCGGCTTCGACATGACCGAGATTCTATCCGACAAGCGCACGCGATCTGCGGCCCTGCTCTACATGTTCCACCGCATTCAGGAGATCCTCGACGGCCGTCCATCGATGATCTTCCTCGACGAAGGCTGGCGCCTGCTCGATGACGAGGTGTTCTCCGGCTTCATCAAGGATTGGCTCAAGACCATCCGCAAAATGAACGGCATCGTCGGGTTTGGAACGCAGTCGGCCGCCGACGTGGTGCGCTCCGATCTGCGCAACACGATCATCGAACAGACGATGACCAACATCTTCTTCCCGAACGCGTCCGCCGACGAGGAAAGCTACCGCAAGGCGTTCGGGCTGTCGGAAAAGGAATTCCGCTTCGTGAAACAGGCGGACAAGGCCAGCCGCACCTTTCTCATCAAGCATGCGCAGGACTCGATCATCGCCCGGCTCGATCTGTCGGCGATGCCCGATCTGGTGAAGGTGCTTTCCGGCCGGCCGGAGACGGTGCGCGAATGCCAGACGCTGCGCGAGACTTATGGTGAGGCGCCGGCGGCCTGGCTCCCCCACTTTTGCGGCTGGACCATCCCGGAGGCGACCGATGCGTAGAGCGATCATTCTTCTGCTGTCGGCGACAATGGCCGGCGCGCCAGCGCCGTCGGCATGGGCCGATATTCCGGTCATCGACGACGATGTGAAGGACAAGCGCGCCGAGGACGAGGAGCATTCGAAGAAGGATACGGAAACTCAAGGTCAGCAGCTCGAGGAGCAGGAGGTCACCAACTGCAACATCTCCCAGAAGGAGAAGAACCGGCGGCTTTACCGCTCGCCGGCGCAGGCGGTGAAAGAGGACGCCAAGAACGTCGAGCTCATCAAGCACTATGCGGAGAAGTATAATGTCCCGGTGGGCCTTGCGCTATCGGTGGCGCATGCGGAGTCGGGGATTTCGACGTGCTCGGGATCGCCGACCGGTGTCAAGGGCGTGATGCAGCTGACGAAGCGGACCGGCAAGGGCATGGGCTTCGACCGCGACATCAACGAGGAGAATATCGAGGGCGGCGTCAAATATCTTGGGCTCGGGGTCAACAAATGCGGCAGCACCGACTATGCCTGCCTTGCTTCCTGGTACAACGGATCGACCGCGGCCGAGCAGAAGAACTGGGCGGGAAAAGTTGGGCGGAACCACACCTGGTTCAACGCCTATGCCGGCGGCTCCAATATCGAGGACATCTCCTCACCTTCGTATAAATCCTATGTCGACTATGGCTCGGGGGCGACGCGCAGCTCGAACAGCGCCGCGGCCGGCGCGGTCGACCGGGCTGTCTCGGGCATCGACGCGAGCTCGGCGCGCGTCCAGGAGGCAGGCCGGCGTATCGATGCCCTGTCGGCGTCCGTCGGCGCGTCGGAAATTTACCAGGATGCCTGGGACGACAACACGCAGGCCCGCGCCGTCAATGCCGAACTCCTCAACAACCTGATCACCGCCCGTAATCTCTTCAACGAGCTGCTGCAGGCGCGCATGCAGATGCGGCTTTCGAAAACATCCGAGACCGCCAAGACCCTGAAATCCGACAGCAAGGTCAATCCCTATAGCTGCGATCCGGTCATCCTTGAGGCGATGAAGGTGCCGCGCGAGGATTGGCCGCGCTGCGCGGTGGTCGCGGCCGCCGACGCCGACAGCGAAATCCTGTCGTCCGGCGGCACGGATCGCTCGGTCAGTGACAATCTCTCATCCATTCAGAATGCCGCCAACGCGGCCGATTAAGGGGGTTCTCCATGAACAAGCTTCTCGTCGCCACCGCCGCCTTCGTCTTCGCGACGCCGGCGCTCGCCGACATTCCGGTGATCGACAACACCAATCTCGCCATCGCTAAGAAGAACGCCGAGAACACCGGCGAGATCATGAAGACCAACACCAACATCCTCGAAAAGACCAAGGAGATCCTCGGCGCCCTGTCCGGCAGCCGCGACGGGTCGATGGGCATTTCCTCGACTGGCCTCGGCGGCAATATGTCGGTCTCGGCCGCGCCGTCCTTCTCGTCGATCATGAACGGCGGCACGCTGTCCTTCGGCGGGCTCGGGTCTGACGCGCAGAATATCGCCGCCACGCTGATCAACGGCCTTCAGCTCGTCAAGCAGGTCAAGGCGGTCATCGACGGTGACGATGCCGGCGCGATGAACAACGCGTTTTCCGGCGCGGTCAACACCGTCGCCCTGCTCTCCGCGCTGACCCAGCAGGCGACGAAAGGCGTGACGCAACGCGAGCAATCGCTGCAATCGGCCACCGGCCAGATCGGCTCGGCCGAGGACGTCAAGGGTTCGGTCGACGCCAACACGCGCATGCAGCTGGAGACGGCGCGCACGATAAACGAGTTGATCGGCGTCTCGAATGGTGCGGTCTCAGCGCTCAACACCGAGATGCAGATGCGGCTGACGCAGCAATCGGAGACCGCCAAGATGCTGCAATACAAAGACGTCAACCCGTTCAAGTGAGGCCGCATGCGTTTGCTCGTTGCCACGATGCTGGCAGGCCTCGTCCTGCTCGCCGGTTGCCAGACGAAGGGCGAGAAGAAGGCCCCCTGCCCGCCGATATCGGGTTATGCGCCCGCCGATGACCTGTGCGGCCCGGCGATGCCGGTCAACGACGCCTTCGCGCCCGTGCTGAAGGAGTGAGCTGTTGGCCGCGACCACGATCATCTCGGACATCTTCTCCAAGCTCGACGCCATCGGCGAGACCTTCATCAAGAACGCCTATGACGGTCTTGCGCTTCAGGTGAATGTCCTGTTCGGGGCGATGCTCACCCTCTATGTCATCTGGTGGGGCTACATGATCCTCGCCGGTCGGGAGGGGTTTTCGGTACCGGATGCGGCCTGGAGGCTCGGACGCGCCTTTTTCATCTACTATATGGCGACAAATTGGGGAGCGTTTTCCGCCACCCTCTACAAACTTGTGCAGGCCGTTCCGAACCTGATCTCCGACACGATCATCGAGTCGATCGCCGGCGCCGGCGGTATCCTTGATGGTGGAACGGATGACACGACCGGCGTCGTGAAGATCCTCGATGCCGTGTTCGAGACCGCAGGTAAGGTCTATGAGCAGGTGGCGACCGGGACGTTCGAGTATGTCGGCGCGTTGATCGGCGCGGTGGTCTTTGTCGTCGCGATGATCTTCATCGCCGTCGCAGCGGCCGCAATCCTCGCCGCCAAGCTGATGCTGTTCATCACGCTGGCGCTTGCGCCGGTGTTCATCATCCTGGCGCTCTATCGCTGGACCTTCCGCTTTACCGACGGCTGGTTACTGCTGATGGTCAACCTTATGGTGACGCAGACCCTGATGATGGCATTCCTCGCCTTCCTCTACCAGCTCATCGAACTCGCCATCAACACGGCTAACAACACCGCGACGGAAAGCAAGCTCTCCTATGTCGCGCCATTCGTGATCGTCTGCCTGCTCGGGATCGTGGTGTTCCGTTTTATTCCGTCCTTTGCAAGCGCGATCGTCGGCGGCATGCCGCTTGGCCAGGGAGACACGCCAGCGCTCGGCGGCTGGCGCTCGACCCTATGGGCGACACGGCAGGTTACAGGGCGAGGCAGAATCATGTCGGCAGGACTTGCCAAGCGCCGGACCGCCTCAGACGTGAAGGCCGCCCGAGCGAGAGCGATCCAACGCGAGACCGAGAAAAATGGTCAACTTTGAGGTGGAAGATGCCGGCCGGGAGAATTAAATATAGTTTCGACACAAGGAGACCGGTATGCAGAATCTCGATGAAGCTCGGCGCCTGAACGGCGCCATGCACGAGCAGATCCGGATCAACGAAGAGATCGCGGAGCAATCCAAATCTGACGCGAAACCAGGGGAAGCCAAGTGGGCCATACTCTTCATCGCGTTCGTCATTCTCATCAAACCGATCGCCGACTATTGCATCGATCTCTACAACACACTGGCCGGCTACGCTCAAAGCCTCGGCGCATTGTTCGGTTTCTGAGAAAGGAGGCACCACAGTGAAGAAAATCGTTTCGACGATGGTTGCGCTTGGCCTGTTGATCCCCGGCGCAGCGTGGTCGCAATCTCATAGCTCTATACTGCCCGTGCTGACCGGTGCCTATGCGCCCGCTGAAGGCGGCTGCGAAGCGGCGGCCGCCGCGTTCATCTACATCGAGGATATGGCCATCGGCGCCAACAAGACCACCGGCAAAGTTCTTTCCGTCAAACAGGACGGCGGCTCCTATGTTCTCGATGTCCTATGGATCGAGGCCGGATCCGACGAGGCAGAAGGCGATCGCGATACCGTCAAGATCGACGTGAAGGATGATCGTTCCTTCTTCTTCTCCAACACGGCGTCCAAGAAAACGCTGATGCGCTGGTGCAGCTAAGACATAGTTCGGCTGCACCGAGGAGCTGAGCGCTCCCTGAACCTAGGCTTTGCGGATTGATCCTGACACCGACCTGCTCGGTTGAGGAGATCGCTCGGCCATAAGAGTAAACTATAGTTTCTTTTCCGCCATCGGCGATCACCGGATACCCCAGATGACCAACGCAGAGCCAGCCGCAAATCCGCCGGAAACCCCGCCGATCGATCTCACCGCCTATTGGAAAGCCGGCGCATCCTGGGAGGCCGAGCTTTATCGCAAGGAGCGCCGCTCGCGAAAGATCGCCTGGACGGTCGCTGCCGCCGCCGGCATCTCCACGCTGCTCAGCCTGTCGGCGCTCAATCTCCTCGTTCCGTTGAAGCAGTTCGAGGCCGTGGTCGTGATCGCCGACAAGACCACCGGCTTCGTCGAGGTCGCGCGTTCCTTGGACGAAAGCAAGCTTTCCGAGAACGATGCCGTCAAGACCGCCAACGTCGTCCGCTATATTCGGGCGCGCGAGACCTACGACCCACGGGCGCTGAAGGACAATTACGATCTCGCCCAGCTCTATTCGACCGGGCAGGCCGCGGCCGACCTCCGCCACGACTTCGAGCCGTCGAACCCGCAGTCGAAGGATAAGGTGCTCGGCCGCAACGCGCGCGTCGCAGTCACGATCAAGTCGGTCTCGTTCCTTAATGCCTCCACGGCGACGGTCCGCTTTTCCACCGAGACCCGCCGCGACAACACCCTGCGCCGCGAGCACTGGGTCTCCGTGGTTCGCTTCCGCTATACGACCGCGCCGTTGAAGAACGAATATCGCTTCGACAATCCGCTCGGCTTCCAGGTCGTCGAATATAGGCGCGACCAGGAATCGTTGCCGGAAGTGCTGCCAGCGGACAGGGCGGCTCGATGATGCGGAAGTCTTTCCTCGCCCTCGCAGCGCTCACGCTTCTCGCCACCACGACCGCCTCGTCCGCGGCCGATCCCCGTATCCGCTACATCACCTTCAACAACAATGCCGTCGTCACTGTGCCGGCCGGCCTTGGTGTCTCCACGATGATCCAGCTTGGCAGCTCCGAGGTGATCGAGACCATCTCCGCCGGCGACACAGCAAGCTGGTCGATCGTGCCGAAAAAGGGCTCCGGCATCCTATTCGTAAAGCCCCTGCGCGAAAATGCCGAAACCAACGTCAACATCGTCACCAACCAGCGCGTCTATGCATTGCTGCTCCGAGGCTCTGCGGCGGCCGACCTGCGCGCCGCCTTCCAGGTGCGGTTCAAGTATCCTGATGAGGACGTCAATGCCCGGCTGCTGGCCGCCGCGCAGGAGAGCGCCAAGGATCCGTTGCTGAAGGATCTCGATCCGAACCGCCTGAACTACGATTATGTCTTCAAGGGCGACACCAGTCTCAAGCCACGCGTCGCCTTTGATGACGGCACGCATATGTATCTGGAGTTCCCCGACGAAATCCCCGCGATCTTCGTGGTCGAGGGTAAGCGTCAGGAATCGCTCGTCAACCTGCGCACGCAGGGGAAATATGTCGTCGTCGACAAGATCGCAGCGCAGTTCACGCTGCGCGCCGGCGACAAATGGCTCTGCCTCTATAACAGGCAGGCCAATCGCCAATCCTTCGACCTCATCGAGGACGCCTACGGGCCGAAGCGCCTCGGCCACAAAGAGGAGCGCCAGCGGTGAGCAAGATCGACTTCGACAACCTCGATGGGCAAAGCAGCGTGGCGAGCGACCGCAATGGCCGCCTCGGAAAGCTGGCCTTACCGCTCCTCCTTGTCGCCGGCGTCGGCGTGCTTGCCTATGTCAACTGGCCCGCTGGACCGCAGAATCCGACTGTGACGGACGGAAACGGCGAGACTTTCGAGACCTCCAATTCCAGCATCCGCAATTTCCCGGATGAGCCCGTCAAGCAGGCTGCCGATCCAAACCTCGTGCAGATCCCCGTCGAGGAAAAGAACCCCGTCGATCCTGCAACGGTCGATGTCAAGGTCAACGAGGGCGACGATCTTGAAAAGCTCCGCGAGATCGAAGAGGCGCGTCGCCGCGCCGAGGAAGAACGGCTTCGGATGGAAGAAGCGCGCCGGCGGGCCGAAGAAGAAGCGAGGCTTGCCGAGCTGGAGGCCAAACGCCGGGAGGAGGAGGAAAAGGCACGGTGGGAGCGGCTACGCTCCGAACAGATCGTGCTTGACGGCTCGGACCGGGAGACACTCTCCGGCGACCAGGCGGTAAGCATTGCCGACGATGGCCAGCTCGTCGCGGTTCCCGGCGCGGAAAGCGATGCCAACAAGGCGTTTCTCGCTCAGTCGGAAAAGCAGACGGCCGGCATCGTGAAGGCAACCCGCTTCGACCGCACCGACGCACTCGTCGCACAAGGAACCATGATCCGCGGCTTCCTCGAGACGGCGATCAATACCGACCTGCCGGGGATGGTGCGCGCCGTCGTGCGTGAGGATGTCCGCTCTCTTGATGGCGGCCGCATCCTCATTCCAAAGGGCTCGCGCCTGATCGGGGAATACAAGTCCGGGCTGGTGCGGGGCCAGAAGCGGATCTTCATCGTATGGTCCCGCGTCATTCGCTCGGACGGGGTCTCTGTCGAGATCGCCTCTCCGGGAGCCGACCGCCTCGGCCGCGCCGGGCTCACTGGCGAAATAGACACGCATTTCTGGGAGCGGTTCGGTTCTGCGATTATGTTGTCGGTGATCGGCGGCGCGGCGGAATACGTCTCGTCCCTCGGCAATACCGCCTCGGAAAGCGCACGCTCCATTTCGACCGTCGATCCCATCACCGGCGCGGTCACGACCATCACCACCGAGCCGAGCCGCACGGCCACCGAAGCACGTTCGATCGCCGCCGAGAAATCCTCGGCCATCCTTCAGGACATTGCAAACGAGGCTTTCAAGGAAAGCTCGAAGATTCCGCCGACAATCTATGTCGCCCAGGGCGAGTCCATCATCGTATTTCTGCGCCGCGACCTCGATTTCTCCACTTTCTATGCCGATCCGGTCCGGCAGGAGATGATGCGGCTGAAACGCGGTGGGCAAATCCGGCGCAACGTCGATCCAACGCCCTACTATCCTGTCGCGCCGGTCTACAAATGAAGCAGTTTCCGTTTCTCGACAAAGCGCTGGAGCGGCTGAAACCGTTTCTGTCGGATGAGCGCGTCTCGGAGATCTCCGTCAACCGTCCAGGTGAATTGTTCATCGAACGGCTCGGCGTTGGCGGCATGGAGCGTATCGTCGATGCGCAGTTTTCTGCCGATTGGATCAGGACGCTGAGCGAGCGCGTCGCCGGCTCCACCAACCAGGTCGTCAACGACGAGCACCCCATCCTCTCAGCTTCGCTCCCGACCGGCGAACGTTTCCAGTGCGTGCTGCCGCCGGCGGCGCCCGACGGCGGCGCGATCTCCATCCGCAAGCAGGTCATCCATGACATCGGTCTGGAGGTCTACAAAGACCGTGGTGCGTTCGAGGACACCAAGGTCGGCCGCCAGTTGACCCTTTCGGCGGCTGAGGAAGAGCTTGCCGCCATGATGGAGGGCGACGTCGATGCGATGCTGTTTCTCAGGACGGCCGTGCGCTCGCGCGTCTCCATCGCCGTGTCCGGCGGCACGTCGACCGGCAAGACCACCTTCCTCAATGCTCTGCTCAAGGAGGTTCCGGAGGAGGAGCGCATTGTCACCATCGAGGACACGCGCGAGCTGAAGCCGATCACCCCGAACACGGTCGCATTGCTCGCCTCGAAGGGTGACCAAGGCCGCGCCAAGGTCACGCCGCAGGAATTGCTGGAAGCGTCGCTGCGCATGCGCCCGGACCGGCTTATGCTCGGCGAGCTCCGGGGTGCGGAGGCATTTTCGTTCCTTCAGGCCATCAACACCGGCCATCCGGGCTCGCTCACGACGGTCCACGCCAATTCGGCACGTTCGGCCTATGACCGTCTGGCGCTGATGGTCCTGCAGAGTGGAGTTGCGCTCGAGAAGCAGGAAATCATCGATTACCTGAAGGAGGTGATCCCCGTCGTCGTCCAACTCGCACGCAATCCGGACGGGCGGCGCGTCGTCTCGGAAATAGTGTTCACCAAGGGGGACAAGCTGTGAGCCCGGTGATCTTGCTGTTCGGATTGGTCATCGCCGCGGCCATCGCGGCATTCGTCGCCTCCCTCGCCTATGCCGGCCTGTATTACGCCTTCGATAACTCGACCTGGATGTTCCAGGCGCTGCAAGACGATCTGCTGGCGTCCTATCGGGCGGCGCGCCTCGATCTCACCGCCGGCGACTGGCGGCGGCCCGCGATCGCAGCCGTCGCAGGCATGATATCCGGCGTTGCAATTCTCATCGTGGCGGTGACTGGCAAGAAGAAATCGACGGATGCACGCTTCCTCAGCACGCTTGAGGCCCGCGCCCTCGGGCTCACCCGCACGGGCGGCGTGTTCGTCGGCCGGATCGGCGGCAGCCTGGTCAAGGTCCCGGGCGGCTTCACGCAGCGCGGGTCAGGCCGGAGGCGGTTCATGAAGCCCATACTGTTCGGCGGCAAGAAGCTCTGGATCGATGGCGATGACGTCGGTGGCTTCGTGATCGGACCGCCGCGGTCAGGCAAAGGCGCATCGCTGATCGTGCCGAATTGCCTGCTCTGGCCTGATAGCATCGTCGTCCTCGACATGCGCGGCGAAACCTATGAGGCGACGGCAGGCTATCGCTCGAAATTCTCGCGCGTGCTGCGATTCTCGCCGGCGGATGAGAATGGCGACACGGAATGCTATAACCCGCTGGATTTCGTGGCCATCGATCCCGATCAGCGCGATATCGACATCAACTCGATCGCGACCGCGCTGCTGCCGACGCCCAAGGGCGATGCCTACTGGATCTCCGATGCTCGAGCGCTGTTCGCCGGCGTCACATCCTGGGTGCTGGAAAACCCCGATATTCTCGACAAGGACAAGAACCTCGGCACGGTTCTCAATGTCGTCGAAGGCGGCGACCAGCCGCTGCGCGAATGGTTGGAGGAGGTCGCCAATCCGGAGCTTCGCGCCGCCTGGATCAGCCCCTTCACCTATACCACCCTCGCCCGCTTCGCCGTGATGGCCAGCAAGCAGTTCGACGGGGTCTATGGTTCCCTCGCAGCCGCCGTGCGGCCCTTCAAGAACAACCGCATCCTGCGCGCGACAGCACGGTCAACCTTCGACATCCGCGCGATGCGGCGCGAGAATATGAGCCTCTACCTAGATTTCCGTATTCAGCAGATCGCCTCGATCGGGCCGATTTTCAATGTTCTGATGGTCCAATTCATGGATTACATGTCGCGCAACATGATGGCGCGCGGTGAGCGCCGCGTGCTTGTGCTGCTTGATGAATTCCAGAATCTCGGCAAGCTGGAAAATGCCCTCACCGTCGCCACCGTCCTCGGCGGTTATGGCATTCCATGCTGGTTCTTCGTCCAATCCCTGCGCTCAATCGACAACGTCTACACCCGCGAGGGACGGCAGACGCTGGTAAACTCGGCGCGCGCGCAGATCTTCCTCGGCGCTCAGGATCCCGAGGATCAGCGCTATGTCTCGCAGCTCCTCGGCGAGCGGAAGGAAGTGACGGTCGACAAGGCGGTTTCGACAGGCGTCACCCTGTTCGATCGCAAAGGCGCGACCATGTCTCACAAAACCACGATGCGTCCGCTCATGCGACCCGATGAGCTTGGCGCGATGAGCGAGACTCGATGCATAATCAAGCTGCGAAACCAGCAGCCCATATTCGGTGTGCGCAATTTCTACTATGCTGATGGCGAGCTGATGAAACGCGCATGGCTGCGGGGGCAGCCACCCAAGGTGGACCCTATCATCGGCACAGCAACGACTTTCTCCGAAGGAAATCTCAGGGGCACCTTATGCTCGGATCGCCCCGCTCCTGTCCACCCGATACCGGGAGCGAAATTTTCTACAAAAGCTCCGAAGGTTACTGCGCCGTCTTCTCCGATTGCGAAACAGCCTCAAGCCGTTCTCGATAGTGCAGTCGAATCAAGAAGGGCAGAACATAAAAAGGGAGATACCGCAGGGGGTGTCGCCGCCGGCGGGCCGGACTTCAAAACTGCCTTGAAAAAGAGCGCGGAGCGAAGGGCCGAAGCAGAGAAATCACTCGATAAGATAATCGCCGTTTTCGAGAACGCTCCGTCGAAGAAGCGGGAAGCCAAAAGGGCGCAGAATGAAATCGCGTCGGTGTTTTCCGACGAGTGACCCAATCACTGCCGCATGGGCGTCGGACAAAAATGCGCCGCCCGTCGCCGCTAAATCCGCGACGAAACCTACGGATTAACGGATGTGACTTCCACCGTTGACGTCCAGGGTCGCACCGTTCAGCGAGTCCTGGCCGTAGCGCAGCACGAACGCGACAAGTTCCGCAACTTCCTTCGGTTCCGCCATGTCACCGACAGGGATCTCGTCCACCGCCGCTTCTTCGCCTTGCGTGGCAATGAAGTGCTCGGCCATGCCTGTGCGCACCAGACCTGGGGCGATACAAACCGCCGATGCGCCTTCACGACCGAAGCTGCGAGCAATTGATTTAGTGAGATTGATCATGGCCGCATTGGCGGCACCATAGGGAATGGATTCAGATGCACTACCACGCTGGCCGGCGCGACTGGCGATGTTCACGATGCGCCCTCCTCCTTCGGTTCTGAAATGCTGGATTGCCTCCTTGCAGAGATCAGCGGCGGCAAAAAAATTTACCTGGAACTCATTCTGCCACGCCGCTCTCCATTCGCCGGGCGAACTCTCTATGGAAATTTCGGTGCGGATACCCGCATTATTGACGAGACCATGAACACGGCCCGCAAAATCTACCGCTTTTCGCCAAAGCGCGAAAGGCCCATCAGATTCGGATAAATCGGCCTGCAGAACGAGGCCGTTCCCGTTGATCCGGGCCAATAGCGACTCCGCCGCATCCTCATCCTTGCAATAGTGAATTATCGGCCGTGCACCCTCCAACGCAACGCGTTCGACTATCGCCGCGCCTATGCCGCCTGAGGCGCCAGTGACCAAGACCGTCTGTCCAAGCAAAGGCTTATCAATTTGCCGCTCCATCGCCTCAATCACCTTTCGATCATTTAGAGTTTAAGCCCACGAGAAAACACAATCTTTCGTAAAGTACCGCTCCGCGCGGCGTGACCGGCCCAGGATCCTCAACGAGGTGGGCGACTCAAATCCGGAAGCAGCCCGCCCTGTTGTGGGTCCACATCCGTGGAAAGTGTCCTCAGTTTGTGGATGGAGGCACGACAGGACACGAAATTGAGTGAAACGAAACGAAACGCGAGGCGGCAAGTCCTTGTTGAGCAACGGAAAGTTTTTTTACCCCCCGCCGAAGGATGGGAGCGATTTCAAAGAACTTTTCAAACGATTGGCTGCGGCGGGGGCGGGAAGACCGTTGGGAACTGACGGATTTCCAGCAGGACCATGGACGCCGGAGCTTCTTGCAGAGGCGATTTCGGAGATTGATTCGAACCGAGTGGGTGTCGACCTACGTACGGTGCAGCTTTGGTTCCAGGAAAATGATAAAGGGATCAGCCCCGCCAATATTCGGTGGCTGGCACGGATTTTTGGGTGCGATGACCCGATAGCTATCAGTGAATGGCAGATGGAACTCAGCGCGGCGCAATCTCGACTAACCGTCAAGAGGAGAGAGGGGAGAAGGGCGACAGGAGCAGCCGTTTTGGAAGCACTGGCAACTGCGCCGACCGAGACCGAGATTCGCGAGACGGTGTCCTCAACCGCTATAGCGCAGGATGCCCATGCCAGCTGGGGAGAAAGCTCGTCAGGTCTGGCGATCAGATCCGAGGCTCTTTTCAGTTGCGGGTCTCCCTTGAATTTGCCTGCGGCTGTGTTCGCTGGCGCCGCCGCTCTCGGCTTTCTATCCTATGTGACTGGCGTTCACAGCGTAGGTTTCGAAAGGATGGATGGGGTGGTCAAGCAGGTCGGGTTCCTCTGGGCGCCCAACTGGACCGTCGTTTTCATGATGCTCTTGCCACTATTTCTCATTTTTTCTGTCGAGCTTTTGCTTTTTTGGAAGATTGAGGGGCGGCTGAAGCTTACCCCTCCGTGCAACCATGCCGACAGCTTTAGCGCATGGGCGCGTAATGTAGAGAATTCATCGTTTATCTATTGGGCCGTTTTCTTCATTTGCTTCATTTTCGCAGGAGTAATACAGTGGATAGAAGTATGTTTAGTCCCCTTGTTGAAAGGCGGCGGCGCATACGCGATAGACTGGGGGAAAATAGCAACCGTACGTCCGGACGTCATATCCGTGCAGGAGGCAATTCTATTCACAGGACTCGCTTACTTGTACATGGCGATCTGTTTTTATCTATTCTTTTCAGGCCTAATTTTGCTTTACACAATTGTTTATGATTTCTCGATACTCGTAAGAACATTGAAAGGCGGGCCGGATGATGATTATCAACACGCGATCAATGAAGCAGGCTCGAAGATAATATCTGGAATTTTCCGGTGCACCGTATTGGGGATTCTGATTGCCATATGCATGAAGGGCCAAAGTTCTTATCTGACATCGACCGGCGAGAACGTCGCGGCGTGGTTGATCAACGACATGTATTCAGCATTGCAAGGGCGCAACAATATAGTCGCCGGGATCGGATACAGAATGCCAACTCACTATAGTAGCCTTCTTATCGTTATCTCGACCTGTTTTGTTTTCTCAATAGCATTTGTTCGCTTAGGGGTCTGCGGTCACCTTCGAAAGAGGTTACGGACAATGTCGATTATCGTTGCGTTGCTCGTTGCATCCTATCTATCAATCGGTGCGTTTTCAGGATTCTCTGTCCTGTTGGGATTATCAGTCCTTTCCGCATTTTATGGTCTACTTAACCCAGGGTTCGGAAAACTGCAGACGAGTGATTTGGGAGCAAATGTGAATGTATCATAGTTGGCTTGATTGTTGGGATGAGCGACGGGCGCAACGTGGTGAGGAGGCTAAGAATGCGAAAGATTTCTCACTCAACGCAGAGCTTGCCTTTCCTGGTGCGGGGAGGATCGAAAGTATCGACGAGTTCTGTGTTCTTGCCGATCAGGCCGTAGCTGATCACAGTTTCTTCGACGTACCCCAAGAGGGCGTCCAGCAGTATCGGCGACGCGAAGAATGGCTCACGTTCCCCTCGGACATCACGACAGATATTGACGAAAATAATGTGGTTTGGGCTAAGATTACTGAAAGCGGGTCGCTCAATCATGCACTTGTCGTTTTCCATCACTGGAATGCGAGGGAGCGCAATAGCCAGCTCGCCAGGGTCTTTTCCAAGTGTGGAATTACAGTGATCGAGATCGCCATGCCTTATCACTTCGAGCGCGCGCGTCCGGGCTCGTCGTACGCAGACTACATGCTTAGCCCGAGCTTGGGGCGAACGATCCAATCTGTTAGGCAGGGCGTACTGGATGGGCGAAAGCTCATTCGTTGGCTAAAGGGCGAAGGCTATAAACAAATATCTGTCCTCGGTATGAGCCTCGGATCATGGTTCGGAGGCCTTGTCGCCGCCCACGACTTGAACGTATCGAAAGCCTCATTGTTTCTGACGGCTGGGAGCCTGGCAGACATGGTTTGGACCGGCCGCGCGACACGCGCCATACAAGGTCGCCTTGAACCTCATATCAAACTCGAAAACCTAAGAAGAGCTTGGGCGCCACTCAATATGGAGAACTACGCGCATAACCTAGCAAGACCAGGCCTCGATCTCCACATTGTTGCAGCGAAGAGAGATCGAGTAGTATTGCCGAGGCTAGCGGATAACTTCAAGCGCAGACTGGCTGACGCTGGCGCCTCCCAGAGTATTATTCATTTAAATTGTGGTCACTATTCACTCGCACTACCGCCATACATTCTATTAGCGGGATGGAGCTTAAAGCAGTTTCTAGCTCATCCTCGTTAATAGTCAGGGGTTCAGATCAGGGCGGCCGTTTTTAGTCCAAGCCTTTTGGTCCTCCTTTGGAAAGTTCCTGTGCTGCGATTCCGGTTCGGTCTCCCATTTTTTCTTGAGATAATCGAAGGTGTTAACGCCTGTTGGTTTCCACGCAGAACTGAGCCGGTTAGGCGCATAATTTCCATTGAGAATTGAGCCATGTGAACCTTCCCCCAACGCGGTGAGCGACGGGGGCAACGGAGTGATCCACATGGGACTTTTAAACATCATCCGTCGGATGGCGCTGCGCG
>NZ_SHMI01000041.1:0-25502 GCF_004284735.1 Shinella sp. JR1-6
GTGCCTGTGCGGCACACAAGGGGGCCGGTCTGGCGGATGCGTCGGCATCGTCCGCCGGGATGAGACCGTCCGGAAGGTAAAACCTTCCGTCCACCATCGCCATGGCGCGCGATGGCGGATGACAGAACGGAAACGGCCTTCTTCCGGAAACCGGCGAACACCATCCATCGTCCCGGCCTTTGCAGAGAGACCGGAGTTGCGGGCAAAAACCGCTGAACGGGGCGCTGAAAGGCGCCATACACTACTTTCAGATGCGGCACCTTCCAGCGCCCCGTCCGAAACACCAGGCAAAACCCGGCTCCCATGCGCGGGAATGCCGACGTGCGTTTTCGCGCGAGCGCTGGCCGCCGACGCAAACTTTTCCGCGCCTGCACGCGCCGCCTTCCACGATATCATTGCCGTCACGGGATGCGCAGGGTACATGCAATCCTCCCGTTACGGGAATCGACCTGACCCGAATCCCGTGATGCAGAAGGAACAGTCGATGCCGATAGCACCGCGCCGTGGGCCGATTGCCCTGACGTACCGCGTGCTCGTCCTGCCGGGCGTCATTGCCTATCTCTTCGCCGTCAGCATCGTCGTGCTGGCCGCCGACCGGTTCTGGCTCGTCGATCTCCTCACCTTCGCCTGGCCCTATATCATCGCCGCCGGCAGCCTGCTTGTCGTTGCGGCGCTGGTGACGCGCCGCATGAAGGCGATCGTGATCGCGGGGGTCGGCCTTACGGTGGCGCTGATCCCCGCCGCAGACGTGCCGACCGCCCGCACCTCTGTCGCCACCGGCGGCCTGAAGGTGCTGACCGCCAATCTCTTCGTGGAGAACGAAGAGGATCCGGCCGTCTTCATCGCACTGCTGCGCGCGGAAAAGCCCGATATCGTCGTTCTGGAAGAGACGACCGCGCGCTGGGAGCAGGCCCTGTCCGCGGCCGGCCTCTATCCCTACGAAAGCAGCTCGGATGCGCGCGAGCGCGATGCCATCAAGGTCTTCTCCAGCCTGCCGATCCGCGCCGAGACCGAGCTGAAACGTGCCTTTACCGAGGAGCGCGCCTACAAGCAGCCGCTGCGAATGGAACTGGACATGCGCGGCAAGCCGCTCTTCCTCTATGCCTTCCATCCCGAAACACCGCGCCGGCTCTGGCAGTGGCGCGATCGCAATGCCTATCTTTCGGCCGCTGCCGATGCGGTGCGCGGCGATCTCGAAAGAGCGCCGGTCATCGTCGCCGGCGACTGGAACACGCCGACCTGGTCGCCCTTCTTCCGCACCTTCCTCAAGCAGGCCGGCCTTGCCTCCACCGCGGGCGGCTGGCTGCAGCCCGCCACGCGGTTCAGCCAGAGAATCGAGACGGTCGCCTATATCGGGGCGTCGATCGACCATATCGCCGTCTCCCCGGATATCTCGGTGCGGGCGCGCCGCGTTGGCCCGAACTTCGGGTCCAACCACCTGCCCGTCATCGCCGAACTGGCGCTACCGGAAAACTGACCCCTCGCCCGGGTGGAAAAACACCCTATCTTAGGCGCAGGCCACTTTGAGGGAGACCAACCATGCCGACGGAAAAGGACAGTCCCAGAGCATCGCTCGAGGAAGAGCGTGCCCGGCAGAAGCGGAAGACGGCCGAAGCCGAGCAGGACGACTATCTGGAAGAGGCGCTGGAAGAGACCTTTCCCGCCAGCGATCCCATCGCTCCGGGCGACGCAAGGGACCACGCCAAGTGAAAGGCGGGGGCGTCCATGCCCCGCCCCGACCAGGAAGAACCCGAACAGCAATGAGTACACCCTTTCTCTTCACGGGCCCGGAAGACGCTGCCGTTACCCTGCTTCTTGCCCATGGCAGCGGCGCGCCGATGGATTCGGCGGCAATGAATGCGGCAGCCGATGCCCTCGCCGCCGAGGGCCTGCGCGTCGCGCGCTTCGAATTTTCCTACATGGCGGCGCGCCGCAGCCAGGGCAGCCGCCGGCCGCCACCGAAGGCAGAAACGCTGAACCCGGAATTTCGCGCCGCCGTCGCCGATCTGGCGGCAAAGGGACGGCTGGTCGTCGGCGGCAAATCGATGGGCGGACGCATCGCCAGCATGGTGGCGGATGATCTTTTCGCCGGGGGCCGAATCGCCGGCCTCGTTTGCCTCGGTTATCCGTTCCACCCGCCGGAAAAACCTGCGCAACTGCGCACGGCGCATCTGATGACGCTGGCAACGCCGGCGCTGATCTGCCAGGGCACGCGCGATCCCTTCGGCACCCGGGACGAGGTTGCCGCCTACGATCTTCCGGAGCGCATCCGCCTTTTCTGGCTGGAGGACGGCGACCACGACCTGAAGCCGCGCAAGAGCGTTTCCGGCTTTTCCGCCGCCGACCACCTCGCCACCATGGCGAAGACCGTGAAGGCCTTCACGGAGACGCTGGCATAGGTCCTGTTCCGCATGGAACAGCGCGCAGAACCGTCCCATGCGAAGGTTCGGTCACTGGATGGAACGAACCATCCCAACCGAACCAGAAGGGACACCGATATGCGCAACCTCCTCCTCGCCGCCGCCATCGCCTTTACCGCCGTCGCAAGCTTCGCAGCTCCGTCGCAGGCCGGTTACTACGGCTATGACTACCAGCCGACCTGCTTCATCAAGAAGATCAAGACCTACGACTACTACGGCAACCTGATCATCAAACGCGTCCGCGTCTGCCACTAGCCGGCGCCCCCGATCTGGGGTCGATCGATGTGCGGCCGCCGCTGGCAGACGGCCTCACGGACGCGAAGAAGCCCGGATGCGTTCCCATGCATCCGGGCTTCTCGTCTTCGATTATTCGCCGTTCACCTGCCCGGCCCAGCTTTGCGTGGTACTCTGACCGTCGAGGAAAGGCAGGGCCGTGCTGACGAGTGCGGGTGCTGCAAAGATCTCGTAATGCGTCAGCCCCGGCAGGATGGCGAGACGGTTCTTTGACATGTGCTCCCGCATCCAGCCCGCATCCTTCAGCCCGCCGCCGAGTTTCTGGTAGAATTCGACGATGTGTTCCGGGCGGATCATGTCGCTGTCGCCGAAGACCAGCATGACGGGCATGGCGAGCTTGGCCACCGCATCCGATGCGTCGTAGTCCACCCGCATCGCCGCCCCCATGGCATCGAGCAGTTTCGGGAACGCGGAAACATCGGGCGCAACGGCGGCATAGGACTTGTACATCGGCGTCTCCTTCATCATCTCGGCCATGGCCCCGGACACCGCCGCCTGCTGCGGCAGCATTTCCGGGAAGAAGCCGTTCCTGGCGAAGGGTGCGGAGGCGATGACGAGACGGCGCACTCTGTCCGGCGCGACGGCGGCCATGTGCAGCGCGACGCCGCCGCCGAAGGAATAGCCGAGCACATCGACCTTGTCGTACCCGAGCTTTTCGACAAGCTCGGCCATGTCGGCGCCGATGGCAGGAAGGTCGATCGGCCGCGTGCCGAGCGGCGTGCGGCCATGGCCCTGCAGATCGACGCCGATCACCTGGCGCTTCTCCTGCAGCGTCTTGAGGTTGGCGCCGAACATCTCGATCTGACCGAGGCCGCCATGCAGCAGGAGCAGCGGCTCGCCCTCGCCGCGGATCTCGTAATAGTAGTCGATGCCGTTCACGGTCAGGCGGCCGGCCTTGTCCGGTTTGCCGGCTTCACCCTGCAGCGGGTTTTCGGATACCGTCTCCGCCTGCGCCGCAAGGGGGGCGAAGGCGGCAAGGGCGGCGGTCAGAAGGGTGATGATGGTCATCTTCGGCATGTCTGTCTCCTCGGGTTCCCGCCGGCGGCCCCGCCGGCGTCATGCACCAAGGACGCGGCGGGATGCTTCACCCCGACAGCACGAAAAAAATTTCAGAAGATGCCTGAGAGGATGATTCAAGTGCCTGCCGGATTGAATCCGCTTTCGGCGTCAACGATTTGAAAAGGCTTCTTTATTTTCGGAAGAGGCACCGGGTCGCCGCGGAAGGGAACGTTAACCCGGACATGCGAACATTAGCGCCAAACCAGATACACCCGGGCAGACCATGGCACACAGCTTCTCCTACACGCACTACGATCTCGACATGCAGCGTGCCGGGACGGTGATCGAGATCACGCTTTCGGCCATCGCCAATGTGCGACTGATGAGCCACGGCAATTTCGACCTGTTCAAGAATGCCCGCCAGCACAAGTTCCTGGGTGGCGTCGCCAAGCAGTCCCCGGTCCGGCTGAAAATTCCGGACAACGGCCACTGGCATGTGGTGGTCGACATGGAGGGGCATCCCGGCAAGGCCGAATCGTCGATCAAGGTCGTGCCGGCCGCACCGCAAAAGCCCGTGCAGCGCTTCAGCGCCGCCTCCTGACGGGCGCTGCGGTCGTCAGCCCCGCTCCCGGCGCAACTTCGCCCACCATTCCAGCCGCTTCTTCAGCTCGCGTTCGAAGCCGCGCTCGGGCGGGTCGTAGAAGGTTTTCCGGCCCATCTTCTCCGGGAAATAGTCCTGCCCGGAAAAGGCATCCGGCTCATCGTGATCGTAGCGATAGCCATCGCCATACCCTTCGCCCTTCATCAGCTTGGTCGGCGCGTTGAGGATGTGTTTGGGCGGCAGCAGCGAGCCGTTCTCCTTTGCCGCACGCATCGCCGATTTGTAGGCGACATAGACCGCATTCGATTTCGGCGCGGTGGCGAGGTAGATACAGGCCTGCGCCAGCGCCAGCTCTCCCTCCGGCGAACCGAGGAAGTCATAGGCATCCTTGGCGGCATTGCAGACGGCGAGTGCCTGCGGATCGGCAAGGCCGATATCCTCCACCGCCATGCGCACCATGCGGCGGCAAAGAAACAGCGGATCCTCGCCGGCATCCAGCATACGGGTCAGATAATAGAGCGCCGCATCCGGATCGGAACCACGCACCGCCTTATGCAGCGCGGAGATGAGATTGTAGTGGCCGTCCTGCGACTTGTCATAGACCGGGGCGCGGCGCTGGACGATACGGAAGAGATCGTCCTGTCCAAAGGTCTCGCCGGAACGCGCGGCGCGCCATACCTCCTCGGCAAGCGTCAGCACCGCCCGCCCGTCGCCGTCGGCCATGCGCAGCAGCGAGGCACGCGCTTCCTCGTCGAGTGGCAGCGGCTTCTCCTCGACCACCTCGGCGCGCTTCAGCAACTCTTCGAGGCTCTCTTCGTCATGCGGCTTGAAGGTGAGCACGCGGGCGCGCGAGAGAAGCGCGGCGTTGAGTTCGAAGGACGGATTCTCCGTCGTCGCGCCGACGAGCACGATCGTGCCGTCCTCCATGACCGGCAGGAAGCTGTCCTGCTGGGCACGGTTGAAGCGGTGGATCTCGTCAACGAAGAGCAGGGTCTGGCGCCCGCCCATACGGCGTTGCCGGGCGGATTCGAAAACCTTCTTGAGATCGGCGACGCCGGAGAAGATGGCGGAGATCTGCTCGAAGGCGAGACCGGTCTCGCCGGAAAGCAGCCGCGCCACCGTCGTCTTGCCGGTGCCGGGCGGCCCCCAGAAGATCATCGAGCCGAGCGAGCCGGCCTCGATCATGCGCGACAGCACGCCGTCAGGCCCGGTCAGGTGGTCCTGCCCGGAGACTTCGCCCAGCGTGCGGGGACGCAGCCGATCGGCCAGCGGCCTTTTTGCCGCCATCTCCTCGGGTTCACGCGGGGCGAAGAGGTCACTCATCGGAAGAACTGGCGGATGCGCTGGCCGTCACGCTCGATCTCAACGCGCCAGATGGACGGGTCCTCGGTGACGAGCGAGGCGAGGATTTCGGTGGAGGCGACTTCGGTGCCGTTGAGCGCAATGATGATGTCGCGCGGCTGGAGACCGATGCGCGCTGCCGGCGAGCCGCGATTGACCTCGGTAACGACGACGCCCGTCGTGGTCCGGTTGGTCGGCATGCGCAGGTCTTCGGCCACGCGCGGCGAAAGGTTGGCGACGATCGCGCCGGAGAAGGGGTTGCGCCCCTCGATCAGCCGCTCGTCGCGCGGCGTCGTCTCGGGCGCACGGTCGAGCGAGAGCGTCAGCTCCTCCTCCTTGCCATTGGCGACGACCGTGATGCGCGCGGTGCCGCCAATGCCGACCGTGGTGAGGCGATAGCCGAGGGCGTCGGGATGTTCGACGGGAACACCATTGACGGCGGTGACGACCTGCCCCGGCTTCATGCCCGCCTTCTCCGCCGGGCTGCCGGCCTGCACCTGCGAAACCAGCGCACCACGGGCACGATCGAGGCCAAGCGCCTCGGCAACCTCGGAGGTCACAGGATCGAAGGTGGCCCCGATGAAGGGGCGGTCGAAGGTGGCGCTGCCGTTTTCGGCACTGGCGATGAAGGTCTTCACCAGGTTGGCCGGAATGGCGAAACCGACGCCGTTCGAGCCGCCGCCGCGCGAGAAGATCGCGGTGTTGATGCCGATCAGCTCGCCGTTCATGTTGATGAGGCCGCCGCCGGAATTGCCGGGATTGATCGAAGCGTCCGTCTGGATGAAGAAGCCGAAATCGCCGGAACGGACCTGGTTGCGGGCGAGCGCCGAGACGATGCCGCTCGTCACCGTCTGGCCGACGCCGAACGGATTGCCGATGGCAAGCACCAGGTCGCCGACCTGCACCGCGTCGCTGTCGCCGAGCGGCAGCGCGGTGAAATCCACATCCGCCTTGATCTTCAGGACGGCAAGGTCGACGCGCTCGTCCTTCAGCACCACGGTGCTCTCATATTCACGGCCGTCCGCGAGCGCGATCTTGATATCGCTCGCCCCCTCGATGACATGGTTGTTCGTCACGACGATGCCCTTGGCCCCGACGATGACGCCCGAGCCGAGCGAGGACTGCTTTTCGCTGCGATTCGGCATGCGCTGGCCGAAGAACTCCTCGAAGAAGGGATCGCCGTCGAAGATCGAGCGGCGCTCGACGACGCGCTCGGCGTAGACGTTGACCACCGCGTTCTCGACCTGCTTGACCAGCGGCGCGAAGGAGAGCTGCATTTCCGTGCGCGATTGCGGCACGGTGCGCTCCTCGGCCCTTGCGGGCGCCGCAAGGGCGAGAGCAAAGGCAAGGGGGGCGGCAAGCAGGATGCGGACGTTCGGCATGGACGAGTCTCCTTCGTTTCTGCGTCACGATCAGATAGGATTTCGCGGGAAAAAAGGCAAACCGCGTGGCGGCGTGTCGATCGTGGCGATCTCACGCGGCGCGCACGAAAATGTGGTCGCTGCAAATCTTTCGCCGCCGTTGAAACAACACGGACCGCGTTTACGTAGGTACCAGGGAAAACAACGCAACAGATCGAGCCCCGCCATGTCTCTCTACCGCCCACCCCGCATCCCCGCGTCGCAGATCACGCCGGAACACTGTTTCCTCGGGCGCCGCTCGTTTCTGGCGGCGGCGGGCGGAGCGCTCCTGGCATCCGGCGCCCCCGCTTTCGCGGAAGCGCTGAAGGCGTCGAAATCGCCCTATGCGGTGGACGAGGCACTGACGCCCGAAAAGGATGTGACCAGCTACAACAACTTCTATGAGTTCGGCTTGGGCAAGGGCGACCCGCTCGCCAACTCGGAAAAGTTCAAACCGACGCCCTGGACGGTGAAGGTCGACGGGCTCGTCGGCAAGCCGAAGGAATTCGGGTTGGAAGAGCTGCTTTCCCTGCCGCTGGAAGATCGGGTTTACCGCATGCGCTGCGTGGAGGCATGGTCGATGGTCATTCCCTGGGTCGGCTTTCCGCTCTCCGCGCTGCTCGACAAGGTGGAGCCGCTTGGCGACGCAAAATACGTCGCCTTCGAAACAATCGTCCGGCCTGAGGAAATGCCCGGCCAATCCGGCTATTTCCAGTCGCTGCCCTGGCCCTATGTCGAGGGGTTGAGACTGGACGAGGCACGCCACCCGCTGGCGATCCTCTCCGTTGGTGTCTACGGCAAGACGTTGCCGAATCAGAACGGCGCGCCGATCCGCCTCGTCGTGCCGTGGAAGTACGGCTTCAAGGGCATCAAGTCGATCGTCAAGATCACGCTCACCGACAAGCAGCCGCCCTCCACCTGGAACCTCGCCGCGCCGAGCGAATATGGCTTCTATGCCAATGTGAACCCGGAGGTCGATCATCCACGCTGGAGCCAGGCAAGCGAAAACCGCATCGGCGAAGGCGGCTTCTTCGGCGCCAACCGGCGGCCGACCCTGGCCTTCAACGGCTATGCCGAGGAGGTTTCCGGTCTTTACAGCGGTATGGATCTCAGGGCGAACTACTGATGGCGAGCCTGCCCACCCTGCCCCGCAAATACCACGCGGCCTCGATCTGGCTGCTGTACGCCGTCGGTCTCCTGCCGGCGGCCTGGGGCTTCTGGCTCGGCGCAACGGGGCGCCTGCCCGGCAATCCGGTCAAGGAATTCGAGCACCTGCTCGGCCTCTGGGCGCTGCGCTTCTTCATCGCCACGCTCGCCCTCACGCCTATCCGCGATCTCTTCGCCATCAATTGGGTGCGCTACCGCCGGGCGCTCGGGCTCCTGGCGTTCTGGTACGTGCTGATGCACTTCCTCACCTACATGCTGCTCGACCAGTATCTGAATTTCCCGGCGATCCTCGTCGACATCGCCAAGCGGCCCTTCATCACCATCGGCATGGCCGCCTTCGTGCTGCTCATTCCACTGGCGTTGACGTCCAACAACTGGTCAATCCGTCGGCTCGGCATGCGCTGGGTGAAGCTGCACAGGCTGGTCTATGTCATCGCCGCCGCCGGTGCGCTGCATTTCGCCATGTCGGTGAAGGTCGTGGGGCTGGAGCCCTGGACCTATATCGGACTTGTGGCGCTGCTTCTCCTCTATCGGCTGGTGCGGCCGATGATCCGCGGCGGCAGAGGCGGGAAGGCACGCGCCTCCGCATTTCGCGGGCAGGAGCGCTCGGCTTGAGGCTTGCCGTGTGACATTGCCTTAGGACGCGCGCCCCGGGCCGCTCGCCTCGTCCCTGATCACGAAGAGCTTCGGTCCAGCCTGCTGCGGGACATCCGCCGGACTGCTGACGACGCGGTTCCGGCCATTGCTCTTGGCAAGATAGAGCAAGCGGTCGGCGCGGCTGATCGCATCATGGATCGTATGATCGCCGGCAGCCGTGACCGCAACGCCAAAACTCGCGGTGATCGAGCGGTCGATACCGATACGGCCGAGATCGCGTTCCGACAAGGCCAGACGCACCGTGTTTGCAAGCATATGGGCGTCTTGCAGGCGGCAGTTCGGCAGATAGGCGATGAACTCCTCTCCGCCGAAGCGGGCGACCGCCACGCCCGGCCAGGCGAGCGCGCGCAGGAGGTCGGCCACCTCGCGGATCGCCTCGTCCCCGGCTGCGTGTCCGAACCGGTCGTTGATCGACTTGAACCAGTCGATATCGGCGACGACGATGGCGGCCTCGTTTTTGCCCGCGTGCCCGTTTGCGCCAAGAAGCTGCTCGAAGCCGCGACGGTTGAGGAGACCGGTCAACGGATCCTCCTCCGACGCCTTGCGGTACCGCTCGACGATCCGCAACGCCACCGAGGCAAGCGCCGTCAGAGCCAGAAGCAATGCGCCGATCGTCGCCGTGACCTGCATGACGAAGGCGTAGGGCGAGCCGATAAAGGCATCCATGGCAAGACTGCCCGCCATGACGAAGAAAACGATCGTGCGCACCGTCGTCTCAAGCATGACGAAGACAACGGCGCCGAGCAGCGCGCGGTCCACCCATGTGGCCGACCGGCGCCAGGAGGACAGCAAGGCTGTTGCAAGCAGAAGGCTGCAGGCGATGTCGCTGACGAAGAGTTCGACGCGCAGGCTTTGCGCGACGAACACGGCGTAGGCGATGACGCCGTAGGCGGTGGCTGCAATGCCGAGGCGGAGAACGAGATGACGGGGCGCGTCGAAATGGGTGGTCAGGCCATGACTGTAGAAGAGGAAGGCGCTGAGGAACGCAGCATCTGCCGTCATCGCGACCATGGGTACGGGTGCGACAGCCTGCAGAAGCGGCGCTAGGAAACCGAGGGCCGCACAGAGATAACCGCCGGCCCAGAACAGGGCGGCGCGGTTGCCGAAACGCGCGACGATGAAAAACGCCACGCCGAACAGGGTAAGAACCACCGGCAGCAGGAATGCGAAATTCTCGGCCATCACTCGAACTCGATTAAACTTCGCGAAAAGTTTAGAGCCGAGGGCTGAAGACAATGCCTAGGGACATGGTTTCCGGAACCTTGCAGGCGGCATTTGCGCAAAGAAAAAGCCGGGCGCTTTCGCGTCCGGCTTCAAGACGTCCGGTGAGGACGCTTTTTCGATCAGGCGGCTTCGGCAGCGTCTGCTTCAGCAGCAACGCGAGCCTTGTCGGCTGCGCCCTTGGCGTCGACGTCGCGGTCAACGAACTCGATGACGGCGAGCGGGGCGTTGTCGCCATGACGGTAGCCGGCCTTCATGATGCGCAGGTAGCCACCGTTACGGCTGGCGTAGCGCGTTGCGATCGCGTCGAACAGCTTCGAAACGACGGCGACGTCGCGGATCTGCGAGATCGCCTGACGGCGAGCGTGCAGGTCGCCGCGCTTGCCGAGGGTGACGAGCTTCTCGACGATCGGGCGAATTTCCTTCGCCTTCGGCAGAGTGGTGACGATCTGCTCATGCTGGATGAGCGAAGCAGCCATGTTGGCGAACATCGCCTTGCGGTGGCTGGCGGTACGGTTGAGTTTGCGACCGGAATTCTGGTGGCGCATCTCTATTCTCCTTCACATGCAGGCAGTTGCCTGCCGTTTGATGGTGTTAATACTGGTCTTCGTAGCGCTTGGCGAGATCTTCGATGTTCTCGGGCGGCCATGCCGGCACTTCCATGCCGAGGTGCAGGCCCATGGAAGCGAGAACTTCCTTGATTTCGTTCAGCGACTTGCGACCAAAATTCGGAGTGCGAAGCATTTCGGCTTCGGTCTTCTGAATGAGATCGCCGATATAGACGATGTTGTCGTTCTTCAGGCAGTTCGCCGAACGGACAGAAAGTTCCAGTTCGTCGACCTTCTTGAGGAGTGCCGGGTTGAACGCCAGTTCGGTGACCGATTCCTCTTCGGCTTCCTTCTGCGGCTCGTCGAAATTGACGAAGACCGAGAGCTGGTCCTGGAGGATGCGGGCCGCAAACGCGATCGCATCTTCGCCCGTGACGGAACCATCGGTCTCGATGGTCATCGTCAGCTTGTCGTAGTCGAGAACCTGGCCTTCACGGGTGTTTTCCACCTTGTAGGACACTTTCTTGACCGGCGAATAAAGGCTGTCGACCGGGATGAGGCCGATCGGCGCGTCTTCGGAACGGTTGCGGTCGGCCGGGACATAACCCTTGCCGTTGTTGACCGTGAACTCCATGCGGATTTCCGCGCCCTCGTCGAGGGTGCAGATGACATGGTTCGGGTTCAGGATCTCGATGTCGCCGACCGTCTGGATGTCACCAGCCGTCACGACGCCCGGACCCTGCTTGCGCACGACCATACGCTTGGAATCGTCGCCATCCATCTTGATGGCGATTTCCTTGATGTTCAGCACGATATCGGTCACGTCTTCCCGGACGCCCGGGATCGACGAGAACTCGTGCAGCACGCCGTCGATCTGCACGGCGGTAACAGCCGCACCGCGCAGCGACGACAGGAGAACGCGACGCAGCGCGTTGCCGAGCGTCAGGCCGAAGCCACGCTCCAGCGGCTCGGCAACAAGGCTTGCCTTGGTGCGGCCGGAGGAGGAGAACTCCACCTTGTTCGGCTTGATCAGTTCCTGCCAGTTTTTCTGGATCATATGTTTTGCCTTCCGTTCGCCGCCACCATCCAATCGTGGCGGCCGAGCCCTGAAGATCCACGGAAGCCGTCACCCGGCTTCCGCGGCAATTCGAATGCGGTGATCAGACGCGACGCTTCTTGCGCGGGCGGCAACCGTTGTGCGGGATCGGGGTCACGTCGCGGATGGACGTGATCATGAAGCCGGCAGCCTGGAGGGCGCGCAGAGCCGATTCGCGGCCGGAACCCGGACCGCAGACTTCGACTTCCAGCGACTTCATGCCGTGTTCCTGGGCCTTCTTGGCGCAGTCTTCAGCAGCGATCTGGGCGGCAAACGGGGTCGACTTGCGCGAACCCTTGAAGCCCTTTGCACCGGCCGACGACCAGGCAATGGCGTTGCCCTGTGCGTCGGTGATGGTGATCATCGTGTTGTTGAACGAAGAATTGACGTGAGCAACACCCGAGGTGATGTTCTTGCGTTCGCGACGGCGGACGCGTGCGGCTTCCTTGGCCATGGGTAGTCCTTTCGTTGATCTCGACACCGCCGTAGTTCCAGCGGCTCCACCGGGCCGGGTCGAAACCCTTGGCCCTGAATAAAATTTGCACCCGGCCCAAAGGCATCGCGTGCGGCGATATCGTCACTGCCGTAATACCAGCAGCTCCACCGACCGGGGCCTCGACCTCAATGAAAAGCAAGGTCCCGCTCGAAACTCAAAAGAGGCCGGCGCGAAGCGCCAGCCTCCCACTCCCCGTTTCCGGGAAATTACTTTTTCTTGCCTGCGATGGCCTTTGCCGGGCCCTTGCGGGTGCGGGCATTGGTGTGCGTGCGCTGACCGCGGACCGGAAGGCCACGACGGTGACGCAGACCGCGGTAGCAACCGAGGTCCATGAGGCGCTTGATGTTCATCGAGGTTTCGCGACGCAGGTCACCTTCGACCTGGTAGTCACGGTCGATGGCTTCGCGGATCTGCAGGATTTCTGCGTCCGTCAGCTGGTGTACGCGACGATCGGACGGAATACCGACCTTCTCGATGATTTCCTGTGCAAACTTCGGGCCGATCCCGTGGATATAGGTCAGCGCGATGACTACGCGCTTCGCGGTCGGGATGTTGACGCCAGCGATACGTGCCACGCCTGTTCTCCTTGCTTCCAGTTGCCATCCGGCAAGTGGTTTTCTTCATTCGATACGACCGGGAAGGCCGCTGTTCAATTGAGGTTCGGGACATGTCGAAAACGACCGTACCCGGACTTCGTTCTTGTGAAATCCGCGCCGATCGCAATGGTATGTCGCGAGTTGGCGCTGTCATAAGGGGAATCGGCCGAAAAAGTCAACTCCCGGCCGATCCTTTTTCGCCTGATCTCAGGCGTTCTCCAGGATTCCGGCGATCTCCGCCGTCACCTTGTCGACATTGGCCATGCCGTCGACCGTCTGGAGCTTGCCGGTCGACGCGTAGTAGGTCGACAGCGGCGCAGTCTTTTCGCGGTATTCCGTCAAGCGGCGCTTGAAGGCTTCCGGATTGTCGTCGGAACGGACCGTGCCGCCCGCGGCGATCGTCTCGGCCACGCGATTCTCCATGCGCTTGACCAGCGCATCCTCGTCGACCTTCAGCTCGATCACGGCGTCGAGCGAGAGGCCCTTGCCGGCGAGAATCTGGTCGAGAGCCTCAGCCTGCGGAACCGTGCGCGGATAGCCATCAAGGATGAAGCCCTTGGCACAGTCGGCCGAATCGATTCGGTCAGACACGATCTCGTTGACGATGGCGTCGGAAACGAGCTGGCCAGCATCCATGACGGCCTTTGCGCGCTTGCCGACATCCGTGCCGGCGGCGACAGCCGCCCGCAACATGTCACCCGTGGAGAGCTGCGGAATACCGTGCTTCTCCGTCAGAAGCTTGGCCTGTGTCCCCTTGCCAGCGCCCGGCGGTCCCAGAAAAATCAGTCTCATCGTCCCCTCTTACCTCCACGCAGCTTCGACTTCTTGATCAGCCCCTCATACTGCTGAGCAATCAGGTGGCCCTGTATCTGTGCTACAGTATCCAAGGTCACGCTGACAACAATCAAAAGCGACGTACCACCAAGGTAGAATGGGACCCCGGTCTGCGCGATGAGAATTTCGGGAAGGATACAAACGAAGACAAGATAGAGCGCGCCGATGACCGTGATGCGGGTCAGCACGTAATCGATATATTCGGCGGTGCGTTCGCCCGGGCGGATACCCGGAATGAACCCGCCATGCTTCTTCAGATTGTCGGCCGTGTCCTTCGGATTGAAGACGATGGCCGTGTAGAAGAAGGCGAAGAAGGCAATCATGCCCGCATAGAGCAGCATGTAGAGCGGCTGGCCGTGGCCGAGGGCGGCGATGACCGTCGTTGCCCAGGACGGCAGCTCAGACGTGTTCGAGAACCCGGCCAGCGTTGCCGGCAGCAGCAGCAGCGAGGAGGCGAAGATCGCCGGAATGACGCCCGCGGTGTTGAGCTTCAGCGGCAGGTGCGAGGTATCGCCCTGGAACATGCGGTTGCCGACCTGTCGCTTCGGATACTGGATCAGAAGCCGGCGCTGGGCACGTTCGACGAAGACGATGAGCGCGATGACGCCGACGGCCATGACCACGACGGCGATAACGACGCCGATCGAGAGCGCACCGGTGCGGCTGAGCTCGAGCGTGCCAGCCAGCGCGCCCGGAAGGGCCGCAACGATACCGGCGAAGATGATCAGCGAAATGCCGTTGCCGATGCCGCGCGAGGTGATCTGTTCACCCAGCCACATCAGGAACATGGTGCCACCGAGCAGCGAGATGACGGTGGAGATGCGGAAGAACCAGCCCGGATCGTTGACGAGCCCTGCCCCGCTCTCAAGGCCGACGGCGATGCCATAGGCCTGCAGCGTGCCGAGCAGCACCGTGCCGTAGCGCGTGTACTGATTGATGATCTTGCGGCCCTGCTCGCCTTCCTTCTTCAGCTGCTCCAGCGACGGAACGACCGAGGTCATCAGCTGCACGATGATCGAGGCGGAAATATACGGCATGATGCCGAGCGCGAAGATCGCCATGCGCTCGACGGCGCCGCCGGAGAACATGTTGAAGAGGCCGAGAATGCCGCTCGCCTGGCCGCGGAAGGCCTGCGCGAAGGCTTCGGGGTTGAGACCCGGCAACGGGATATAGGTGCCGAGGCGATAGACGAGCAGCGCGCCCAGCGTGAACCAGAGACGCTTCTTCAGATCTTCTGCTTTCGAGAAGGTCGAGAAGTTGAGATTAGAGGCAAGTTGTTCCGCTGCCGAAGCCATGCATTTCTCCGCGAAGCCGATCCGGCGGCGGTAAGCCCGGCCAGGTCCGGATTGGCTGATCCGTTGGCACGTCCCCTCGCCCCTCCTCGGACCGACGGCACATGCTGAAATTCGTCTTGCCCCTCTGCCGTTGCAGCAAAGCGGGCGGATGGAGCCTAAACCGGTTGAAACGCGGATTGTCAAGCAATCCCGGCCTCACCGCACCACATAATTCCTGAGATCGAAAGTGAACTCAGGAATTATGTGGCAGATTCAAAAGACTATCGCGACCTTTGCGCACCTTGAGACGATACGCGTCGCTCCAGCTTCTTTTCGGGCAACGGCGGGGAAGAGAATCCCGGCCATCGTCGTGAGGCTCACATATGGGAGCAAAATCGCCCGGTGTGAAGCACACCGGGCGATAATTTTGTCGAATTATTCGGCAGCTTCCGCAGCGGCCGAGAGCAGCTTGATCGAGCCGCCAGCCTTTTCGATCTTCTCGATCGCCGGCTTGGAGGCACCGGCGACTTCGAAGGCCACCTTGGCCTTGAATTCGCCGTCGGCGAGGATGCGCACGCCGTCCTTTTCGCGGCGGATGACGCCGGCAGCCTTGAGGGCCGCTGCATCAACGGTCGCCTTGGCATCGAGCTTGCCGGCATCGATTGCCTTCTGGATGCGCTCCAGGGAAACGATGACGAAGTCGGATGCGAAGATGTTGTTGAAGCCGCGCTTCGGCAGGCGACGGTAGATGGGCATCTGACCGCCTTCGAAGCCGTTGATGGCGACGCCCGAACGAGCCTTCTGACCCTTGACACCGCGACCACCGGTCTTGCCCTTGCCGGAACCGATACCGCGACCGACGCGCTTGCGGTTCTTCGAAGAGCCTTCGTTGTCCTTGATTTCGTTGAGTTTCATGATCTATCCCCTCACTTCTCTTCGACGACGCGAACGAGGTGCTGGACGGCACGGATCATGCCGCGGACAGACGGAGTGTCTTCCAGCGTGCGAACCCGGTGCATCTTGTTGAGGCCCAGACCGACCAGCGTTGCGCGCTGAACGGCCGGACGGCGGATGGGGCTGCCGATCTGCTCGACAGTCACCGTCTTCTTTGCGGTTTCTTTCTTAGCCATGGCTCAGAGCTCCTTATTCTTCGGAAGCGACGCCGGCGGACGCACGACGGGCCTGCAGCGTGGCATACTTCATGCCGCGCTGTGCCGCGATGTCCTTCGGGTGCATCTGGCTCTTGAGAGCGTCGAACGTCGCACGGATCATGTTGTACGGGTTCGAGGAGCCGGTCGACTTCGCTACGACGTCATGGACGCCAAGCGTTTCGAAAACGGCGCGCATCGGACCACCGGCGATGATACCGGTACCGGCCTTGGCCGAACGAAGCAGAACCTTGCCGGCGCCGTGGCGGCCGTGCACGTCGTGGTGCAGCGTGCGGCCGGAGCGCAGCGGAACGAAGATGAGGTCGCGCTTGGCGGCTTCGGTGGCCTTCCGGATTGCTTCCGGAACTTCACGTGCCTTGCCGTGGCCGAAGCCGACGCGGCCCTTCTGGTCGCCGACGACGACGAGAGCTGCGAAACCGAAACGACGGCCGCCCTTGACGACCTTCGCGACGCGGTTGATCGCGACGAGCTTGTCGACAAACTCGCTGTCGCGCTCTTCGCGGTTCTGGCGGTCATCGCGACCGCGCTTTTCCTGTGCCATTGTCCTTTTCCTTTTTCTTTTCCGGGTGCAATCGGCAGATTGACGAAAGTCGCCCCCATTTCAGCAATGGAAGCGACCGATACCCTGCTGAGGATCGGCGGGGCGCTTCGACGCGCCCGGCCGAATGATCAGAAGTTCAGACCACCTTCACGGGCCGCTTCGGCGAGAGCCTTGATGCGGCCGTGATAGATGAAGGCGCCACGGTCAAAAACGACTTCCTTGACGCCTGCCTTGACGGCGCGCTCAGCAATGAGCTTGCCGACGGCAGCGGCAGCTGCCGTGTCGGCGCCCGTCTTCAAGGACGAGCGCAGATCGGTGTCGAGCGTGGAGGCGGACGCAAGCGTCGTGCCGGCCACGTCGTCGATGACCTGTACGTAGATGTTCTTCGACGAGCGATGAACAGACAGGCGCGGACGGCCATTGGCGACCGCCTTGATGGAACGGCGCACGCGGTTGGCGCGGCGCTGGAGAGCTTCTTTCCTGCTAGCCATTTCGCGTGATCCTTACTTCTTCTTGCCTTCTTTGCGGACAATCCGCTCTTCGGCATACTTGACGCCCTTGCCCTTGTAGGGCTCGGGGCCACGGTATTCGCGGATTTCCGCGGCGACCTGACCGACCTGCTGCTTGTTGATGCCGGAAATGATGATTTCCGTCGGCTTCGGAACAGCGATCGAGATGCCTTCCGGCGTCTGGTAGACGACGTCATGGCTGAAGCCGAGTGCCAGCTGCAGGTTCTTGCCCTGCAGCGACGCGCGGTAACCGACGCCGTTGATTTCGAGCTTGCGCTCGTAGCCGTCCTTGACGCCCTTGAAGATGTTCTCGACCATCGTGCGGGACATGCCCCACTTGGAGCGAGCATCCTTGCTATCGTTGACCGGCTGAACGACAACGGCGTTGTCTTCGAGCTTTACCGAAACTTCGTCGTTTGCGACGAAGAACAGTTCGCCCTTCGGGCCCTTTGCGGTGACCTTCTGACCATCGACGGTCGCGGTGACACCAGCGGGAACCTGAACGGGCTTCTTACCGATACGAGACATTGTTTTATCCTGTCTGTTCGTTATGGAGTTCCTTGCCCAGTCTTAGAAGACCGAGCAAAGGATCTCGCCACCAACGTTCTGTTCGCGTGCCTGGTGATCGGCCATCACGCCCTTCGGGGTCGAAAGGATGGTGATGCCGAGGCCGTTCGCGACCTGCGGAATGGACTTTACCGAGACATAGACCCGGCGGCCCGGCTTGGAGACGCGGTCGATCTTGCGGATCACGGACGCGCCTTCGTAGTACTTGAGTTCGATGTTCAGCTCGGACTTGCCGTTGCCGAATTCGACTTCCGAATATCCGCGGATGTAACCTTCGGACTGAAGGACGTCCAGAACGCGGGCGCGCAGCTTGGAAGCCGGCGTCGAAACGCTGGACTTGCGGCGTGCGGCGCCGTTGCGGATACGGGTGAGCATATCGCCCAAGGGATCAGTCATTGCCATGTGCCCGTCTCCTTACCAGCTCGACTTGACGATGCCCGGCACCTTGCCGAGATTGCCCAGTTCGCGAAGCGCAATACGCGACATCTTGAGTTTGCGATAGAAAGCGCGCGGACGGCCCGTGACTTCGCACCGGTTGCGGATGCGGGTCTTGGAGCCATTGCGCGGCAGTTCGGCAAGCTTCAGGGTCGCCTTGAAGCGCTCTTCGATGGGAAGAGACTGGTTCTGGATGATCGCCTTGAGAGCGGCACGCTTGGACGCCTGGGCGGCGACCAGCTTGCGGCGGCGGTTGTTCTTCTCGACTGCGCTGGTTTTAGCCATAACAGTTGTTATCCTTCTTTACGCTTGTCGTTACGGTCAGGCGCGGAACGGGAAGTTGAACTCTTTCAGAAGAGCCCGTGCTTCGTCGTCCGTCTTTGCCGTCGTGCAAACGATGATGTCCATGCCCCACATCTGATCAACCTTGTCGTAGTTGATCTCCGGGAACACAATGTGCTCCTTGATACCCATGGCGAAGTTGCCACGGCCATCGAAGGACTTCGGGTTCAGACCACGGAAGTCGCGTACGCGGGGCAGCGCGATGTTCACGAGGCGATCCAGAAATTCATACATGCGCGCGCCGCGCAGGGTGACCTTCGCGCCGATCGGCATGCCTTCGCGCAGCTTGAAGCCGGCGATGGAGTTGCGGGCGCGCGTGATGACCGGCTTCTGGCCGGCAATCGCTGCGAGGTCGCCGGCCGCTACGGTCGGCTTCTTCGAGTCGCCCGTCGATTCGCCAACACCCATGTTGATGACGACCTTGTCGAGGCGCGGGATCTGCATCTCGTTGGCGAAGGAGAACTGCTCCTGAAGCGCCTTGCGGATACGCTCGACGTATTCCTTCTTGAGGCGCGGCTCATACTTGGTGTCAGCCATCGATCGACACTCCCGAACGCTTTGCTACACGAACCTTCTTGTCGCCTTCGACCTTGAAACCGACGCGGGTCGGCTTGCCGTCCTTGGGATCGGCGATCGCGATGTTCGACAGATGGATCGAAGCTTCCTTGGTGATGATGCCGGCTTCCTGGGTCTGGGTCTGGCGCTGGTGACGCTTCACCAGGTTGATACCCTTGACGACCGCACGGTCTTCCTTCGGCATGACCTGTACAACTTCACCGGTACGGCCCTTGTCCTTGCCGGTGAGCACGACGACCTTGTCGCCCTTACGAATCTTTTGCATAGCCATCGCTCCTTACAGTACTTCCGGAGCCAGCGAGATGATCTTCATGTGGTTCTTGGCGCGAAGTTCGCGCGGAACCGGTCCGAAGATACGGGTGCCGATCGGCTCTTTCTTGTTGTCGATCAGGACGGCTGCGTTGTTGTCAAAACGAATGACGCTGCCATCGGGGCGGCGGATGTCCTTGGCGGTGCGCACGACGACCGCCTTCATCACGTCACCCTTCTTCACGCGGCCGCGCGGGATCGCTTCCTTGATCGAGACGACGATAATGTCGCCGACCGAAGCGTACTTGCGCTTGGAGCCGCCCAGCACCTTGATGCACATGACACGACGTGCGCCGGAATTATCCGCGACGTCGAGGTTAGTCTGCATCTGAATCATGTCAGGTCGCCTTCTTGTTTTACCGGACCGGTTGGGTGTTAGCCCCCTGTTCCAGCTTATGGAAATTCATGTTTTCGCGCGGGATGGTCGTTTGCCAGGGTGGTTTCCACGTCGGCGAACCGATGGACCTTCCGTGCGCTCAAAGCAAAAGAACGCTCGTGATTCCGAGCGTCCTTGCGCTGCTTCATACAGAGTTTTGCGCCAAACACAAGGGCTCGGCGCAAAATCCGGTATTATTAAGCGTGGGCCGATACGACGGTCCAGCGCTTGTCCTTGGAAATCGGGGCGCATTCCTGGATGGAAACGACGTCGCCGACCTTGTACTGGTTGGTTTCGTCATGCGCCTTGTACTTCTTGGACCGGCGAACGGTCTTCTGAAGCAGGGGATGGGCAAAGCGGCGTTCGACGCGCACGACAACGGTCTTGTCGTTCTTGTCGCTGACAACAGTGCCCTGCAGAATGCGTTTCGGCATATTTTTTGGTCCTTAGGCCTTGGCTTCTGCCGCCTTCTGGCGGGCAATGGTCTTGACGCGCGCGATATCCTTGCGGACTTCGTTGATGCGCGAGGTCTTCTCGAGCTGGCCGGTGGCCTTCTGGAAGCGCAGGTTGAACTGCTCTTTCTTCAGCTTGGCAAGCTCTTCGTTGAGCTGATCGGCGCTCAGCGCCTTGACGTCTGCGGCTTTCATGGCGCTCGCTCCTTACTCTGCAATGCGCTGTACGAAGCGCGTCTTGACCGAGAGCTTGGCCGAGCCGAGGCGAAGCGCTTCACGCGCGATTTCCTCGGAAACACCGTCGATCTCGAACATCATACGGCCAGGCTTGACCTTGGCTGCCCAGTATTCGACCGAACCCTTACCCTTACCCATGCGGACTTCCGTGGGCTTCGCGGTGACCGGAACGTCGGGGAACACGCGGATCCACACGCGGCCGGCACGCTTCATGTAGCGGGTGATCGCGCGGCGGGCCGCTTCGATCTCGCGTGCGTTCACGCGGTTCGGTTCCTGAGCCTTCAAGCCGAACTCGCCGAAGGCGAGCTCGGAGCCGCCCTTGGCGACGCCCTTGATGCGTCCCTTGAACTGCTTGCGGTACTTGGTACGCTTTGGCTGCAACATTTTTTTACTTCTCCGATATTGGCTGCCAAACGCGACTGTTACGCGTTTTCACGACGGCGGTCGCCACGATCGCGATCGCGGCTTGCGGGGCCCTGGCTGTCACTTTCGCTGGCGCGACGCTCAGAGGCCATCGGGTCGTGCTCAAGGATTTCACCCTTGAAGATCCAGACCTTGATGCCGCAGATGCCGAATGCGGTTTCGGCTTCAGCCGTACCGTAGTCGATGTCTGCACGCAGCGTGTGAAGCGGAACGCGACCTTCGCGGTACCATTCCGTACGGGCGATTTCCGCACCGCCGAGACGGCCAGCGCAGGTGATCTTGATGCCTTCGGCGCCAAGACGCATGGCCGACTGAACAGCGCGCTTCATCGCACGGCGGAAAGCCACGCGGCGCTCGAGCTGCTGGGCGATCGACTGGGCAACGAGGGTTGCGTCGACTTCCGGCTTGCGCACTTCAACGATGTTGAGGTGCGTTTCGGAGTTCGTCATCGAAGCGAGCTTCTTGCGAAGCTTCTCGATGTCCGCACCCTTCTTGCCGATGATCAGACCCGGGCGAGCCGAGTGGATCGTGACGCGGCACTTCTTGTGCGGGCGCTCGATGACCACCTTGGCGATACCGGCCTGCTTCAGCTCTTCCATGACGAAAGCGCGGATCTTCAGGTCTTCGTGGAGCAGCTGGCCGTATTCGGCGTTGTCGGCGAACCAACGGCTGTCCCAGGTACGGTTAATGCCGAGGCGGAAACCGATCGGATTAATCTTCTGGCCCATTATGCGGCCTCCCCTTTGGCTTCGACTTCACGGACGACGATCGTCAGATGCGAGAAAGGCTTCTCGATCCGCGATGCGCGGCCGCGGCCACGAGCGGCAAAGCGCTTCATGACAATCGACTTGCCGACATACGCCTCAGCGACGATGAGCGAGTCAACGTCGAGGTCGTGGTTGTTTTCTGCGTTGGCGATCGCAGACTCGAGCGTCTTCTTGACGGTCTCGGCGCTACGCTTGCGCGAGAACTCAAGCTCGGCGAGAGCCCGGTCGACCTTCTTGCCGCGGATGAGCGCAGCAAGCAGGTTGAGCTTCTGGGGGCTGACGCGGATCGTGCGCGCGATAGCCTGCGCCTCGTTATCCTTCAGCCGACGTTCGGCTTTAGCCTTACCCATCGTTACTTCCTCTTCGCCTTCTTGTCCGCGCCGTGACCGTAGTAGGTCCGGGTCGGAGCGAATTCACCAAACTTGTGGCCAACCATGTCTTCGTTGACGGCCACCGGGATGTGCTTGCTGCCGTTGTAGACGCCGAAAGTCAGACCAACGAACTGCGGCAGGATCGTGGAGCGACGGCTCCAGATCTTGATAACTTCGCTGCGACCGCCTTCACGAACCTTCTCAGCCTTCTTGAGAAGATAGCCGTCAACAAACGGGCCTTTCCATACTGAACGAGCCATTTCTGACTAACCTCTCTTACTTCTTCTTCAAGTGGCGCGAGCGCATGATGAACTTGTCGGTCGACTTGTTCGAGCGGGTGCGCTTGCCCTTGGTGGGCTTGCCCCACGGGGAAACCGGGTGACGACCACCAGAGGTGCGGCCTTCACCACCACCGTGCGGGTGGTCGACGGGGTTCATGACGACACCGCGGTTGTGCGGGGTCTTGCCACGCCAGCGCGTACGACCAGCCTTACCGTCGTTGATGTTGCCGTGATCCGGGTTGGAAACGGCGCCGACCGTTGCGAGGCAGGACGAGTGAACCAGGCGCTGCTCGCCCGAGTTCAGGCGAAGGATCGCCATGCCCTGATCGCGGCCGACCAGCTGAACGAAGGTGCCGGCGGAGCGGGCGATCTGGCCGCCCTTGCCCGGCTTCATTTCGACGTTGTGAACGATCGAACCAACCGGAACGTACTGCAGCGGCATGGTGTTGCCGGGCTTTACGTCAACAGCCTTGTTGGAGGCGATGACCTTGTCGCCGGCTGCCAGGCGCTGCGGGGCCAGGATATAGGCCTGCTCGCCGTCGGCATAGCTCACCAGAGCGATGAACGCCGTACGGTTCGGGTCGTATTCCAGACGCTCGACCGTGCCTTCGACGTCGAACTTGCGACGCTTGAAGTCGATGAGACGGTAGGTGCGCTTGTGACCACCGCCGATGAAGCGGGCCGTGATGCGACCAAGGTTGTTACGACCGCCGCTCTTGGAGAGACCTTCGGTCAGAGCCTTGACGGGCTTGCCCTTGTAAAGGCCCGACCGGTCGACGATGACCAGCTGGCGCTGGCTCGGAGTGGTCGGATTGAAGTGTTTCAATGCCATTTTCTTGTTTCCTCTTTAGCCGACTGCCCGATTAGAGCCCGGTGGAGACGTCGATGGACTGACCGTCAGCGAGCGTGACGATAGCCTTCTTGACATCTCCCTGCCGGCCGGCGAAGCCGCGGAAACGCTTGATCTTGCCCTTGCGGACGAGCGTGTTCACAGCCGTGACCTTGACGCCGAAGAGAGCTTCCACAGCAGCCTTGATTTCAGGCTTGGAAGCGCGCTTGGCAACGTTGAAGACGATCTGGTTGTTTTCGGAGACCAGCGTCGACTTTTCGGTGATCGAGGGGGATACGATCACATCGTAGTGGCGAAGATCCGTCATTTGAACCGCTCCTCGAGGGCTTCTACAGCAGCCTTGGAGAGCACGAGCTTGCCGCGGCGCAGGATGTCGTAAACATTGATACCCTGGATCGGAAGCACATCCACGTTCGGGATGTTGCGGGCTGCGAGCTTGAAGTTGCCGTCAAGTTCTGCGCCGCCGATGAAGAGGGCATTGGTGAGGCCGAGCGAAGCGAACGCGCCGGCCAGAGCCTTCGTCTTTGCTTCTGCGGCAACGAGGTCGTCAACGATGATGACGTCGTCAGCCTTGATCTTGGCCGAGAGGGCGTGACGCAGGCCGAGCGCGCGAACCTGCTTGGGCAGGTCGTGAGCGTGGCTGCGGGATACCGGGCCGTGAGCCTTGGCACCGCCGCGGAACTGCGGAGCGCGCGCCGAATGGTGACGAGCGCGGCCCGTACCCTTCTGCTTGTACATCTTGGAGCCGGTGCGGGACACTTCGCCGCGCGTCAGCGACTGGTGCGTGCCCTGCTGCTTCTTGGCGAGCTGCCAGCGGATGACGCGGGCAATGATGTCTTCGCGCGGCTCGAGGCCGAAGATCGCGTCGGAAAGAGAGACCTTGCCGGCGTCCTTCCCGTCGAGGGTCGTGACTTTGAGATCCATGATCAGGCTCCCTTACTTGGCTGCGGCGCGCACGGCGGCCGGACGCGGCGCGTCGGACGGGGTGCCGGACTTGACGGCGTCACGAACGACGATCCAGGCGCCCTTGGAGCCCGGGACTGCGCCCTTGACGAGGATGAGACCGCGTTCTTCGTCGGTGGAGACGACTTCGAGGTTCTGGGTGGTGACGCGCGTCTGGCCCATGTGACCAGCCATGCGCTTACCCTTCCAGACCTTGCCCGGGTCCTGGTTGTTACCGGTCGAACCGTGCGAACGGTGCGAAACGGAAACGCCGTGCGTTGCACGAAGACCGCCGAAGTTATGGCGCTTCATGGCACCGGCAAAACCCTTACCGATCGTGGTGCCGGTAACGTCGACGAGCTGGCCGGCGACGAAATGGCTCGCGGTCAGTTCCGCGCCGATTTCGATGAGGTTGTCTTCCGAAACGCGGAATTCGACGAGCTTGGCCTTCGGCTCGACGCTTGCAGCGGCGAACTGGCCGCGGAGCGCCTTTGCCGTGTTCTTCACCTTGGAAGAGCCGGCGCCGAGCTGGACGGCCGTGTAGCCGTTCTTGTCCTGCGTACGCTGGGCAACGACCTGGACGTTGTCCAGTCGCAATACTGTTACAGGGATGTGCTCACCTGCGTCATTATAGACGCGAGTCATCCCTACTTTCTGTGCAATCACACCTGAACGCATGGTTCAATCCTCTTAGAAGTCCTGGCGGGATCGTGACGTCCCGTCATGCCTCTTGGTTTAAGGATTCCACTCGAGCCTTGCGGCCGTCGGGTTTCCCGTTTTTAGAAGACGTCGGCTTAATGCCACGTACCTTCCTTGTTATTTCGGCTTGCGCCGGACTTAGAGCTTGATCTCTACGTCTACACCGGCCGCGAGGTCGAGCTTCATGAGAGCATCAACGGTCTGCGGCGTCGGATCTACGATGTCGAGCAGGCGCTTGTGCGTGCGCATCTCGAACTGTTCACGGCTCTTCTTGTCCACGTGGGGCGAACGGTTGACAGTGAACTTTTCAATACGGGTCGGGAGCGGAACGGGGCCGCGGACGCTTGCGCCGGTGCGCTTTGCCGTCGACACGATTTCACGCGTGGAGGCATCAAGGATCCGGTGGTCAAACGCCTTGAGGCGGATGCGGATGTTCTGGCCGTTCATACGACTTTTCCTTAGTTCGTTACTCGCGCGATTCTCTTGGGAAATGCGCGTTTTTGATTCTGGCGGTTCCCATAACGGAACGCACGCGAAAATACAATTGCCGAAAGGCCAGTCCGCTAAATTTTCAAAGACCGGAGGGGCAGGATGACATCCTGCCCTTCCTATTTCAGCGGCTTGAAGCCTTAAGTCTTACTCGACGATCGAGGCAACGATGCCGGCGCCGACGGTACGGCCGCCTTCGCGGATTGCGAAGCGCAGCTTTTCT
>NZ_SHMI01000042.1:0-24623 GCF_004284735.1 Shinella sp. JR1-6
CACGGTCCAGGTGGACCCGCGGGGCGCGCTTCTCGCCCGGCACGCGTGATCGTGCCCTTCAATCAGCCGTCTGATCCGAAGCGGTCCGGGTTGAAGGTGCTCGACGCATCAAGTGCCCGTGTTGTTTGCGAACCGCGTCGCGTATCGTCGACGCTTGCGACGGCACGCTGCAGGCTAGCCGGAAGCGTCAGCCGTTGAAGCGCCTCGGCCGGTGCAAGCGCCCAATCGAGCATCGCCTTGTCGGAAACCGTCCATGCGCTTGCCTGGTGAAGGTCAAGAAGGCCGGATTCGGCGACAGCGGGCTGGCGCAATACCCGCCCCGTGATGCCGAGGCCTCCCATGGCCTTGAACGTTGAGGAGGGAATGAAAGCGGAGGTGTTTACACTCACAACGCGTTCGATTTCAGCTGCTCGAAACGTGGGGAGCGGAGCGCTGATGGTCGCCAGGTCGAAGAACGCCGGTTGTTCGACGGTCATTTCGCCCGCGGCCTGCATCTCGAGCGCCTTTTCCGCGCGGCTTTTGCGTGTCGGCAGCAACGCGGTCACGAGACTGTTCGGCGAGGTGTCATCTTCGGACAGTGCAGCGCCGGCGGAGCTCGCGGCCACGATCGATTTCGAGCCGACGCGTCGCTTGTAGTCCGCCATGGCCACGTTGTAGCCGGGCAGGGGGCGACCATCGGCGGGAACGTGCAGTGTCTTGCCGTTCGGGAAGATGCGCACAAGCTCTTGACGCGACATCCGTGGCCAGGCGCGCACATTGCCGACATCGAGATGCACGAAGGGCGAGCCCGATTTCGGATAGTAGCCGACGCCGCCAACCTGCATTTGCATGGCGGTGGCCCTGAGCTTTGCCAGCTTCACGCCAGGGATGAAGAAGTCCATCGCCTTGCCGAGCGTGTGCTGGCTGTTCTTGGCGACGCCCGAACTGCGCGAACGACCGCGCAGCATATTGTTGGTGGCGGGGGAGCGGTAGGCGGAGACGATGTGGATGTAATCCTTCGCGCCGCTGCGCTGGTAGACTTCCCAGACGAGGTCGAGCAGGCGAGGGTCCATGCGAGCAGGTTCGTTCCGGCGCCAGTCGCGCAGGAAGCGGTTGACCTGCGCGAGACCCTTCGGGTCGAACCTGCCGTCGCGCTTGAAGGTGATCGTCGCCCGCTCGCCGGTGTGGGTGAAGAACAGTTTCAGCGATCGATCTTCCGCGGCAGCCGTGGCAGCGGTCAGTGCGACGACAGAGGCGGCGGCGGCCGTGATTGTGGAGGCTTGCGCAACCCAGCGCGCAATCGTCTCGATTCCCTTGTCGGCAGCAGCGTGGAACAGGCGCGCAAGAAACGCAGTCACAGGATACTCAGACACAGTAGTTCCGATCCAAACGAGATACATCACGGGGCGGCAGAGACATCTCGCCGCAGATTGCTTGCGAGGATTATGGTCAACAAAGATTTAAGAAGCCGTTGATGCCTGGTGGTCATCGATCGGCCCCTTGACGGTGTTGCCGGCGGACAATCTCCTCGACGATGCGCTCGGCATCCGGCCCGGCACCCATGACGAGAGCGGACGCCCTGTTTCGTTGCCACGGCCGGCCCGCGAAGTAGAGCCCAGGCACAGGGGAAACGCCGTTGGTGTGCGAGAACGTGCCATCCGGTCCTACGGCCGACGGAATCTCCACCCAAGCCGTCTCGTCGCGATAGCCGGTCGCCCAGATAACCGTTCGCACGGTGGCGGAGCTGCCGTCGGAAAACGTCGCCGTCTCGCCTGAGGAGGCGACAAGGCGCGGCACAAGCCGGACACCTGCCTGCGCCAGGTGTGTGTCGCCTTGTCCGCGGTCAGGAAAGGCATCGGCAGCGCGCACCTTGCGGCCGATCCATGACTCCGGCGAGGCTTTCAGAATTCCGAGCAAGCGGAGCCACCACCAGATCGACTTCCCGAACAGCCCTTCTCGGAACAGTTTTCGAGGCTTGCCCCGGGAAAGCATCACAGGTTGCAGGGTCCGGCATTCAAGCGCGATGTCACGACCGCTTGCCCCGTCTCCAACGACGAGGACCGGTCCATCGGGCACACTCGCTGGTTTCTGATAGGTTTGCGGCGTCAACTGCAGCACCTCAGATCCGAAGCCGCTAGAGATGGACGGGACTATCGGTTTCTGAAAACCCCCGGTCGCGACAATCACTTCACTCGCTTCGATTTTCTCGCCCGAGTCCGTTTCTGCGAGGAAGACCCGGTTCGCACGCGACAAGCGCGCGACCCGTGTTCCCGATCGCACCGGCAGGCTGAAACGCGCGGCGTAGTCTTCCAGGTAGACAGCAAACTCGTCGCGGCTCGGATATTGCTCCCGGTTGCCGGCAAGGGGCAGGCCTGGAATGGCGCTGAACTGGCGTGGAGTGAACAGGGTCAGCGAAGCGTAGCGGCTGCGCCAGCTGTCGCCGACGCGCGGATGGGCGTCGACGATCAGGAAAGGCAGACCGGCCCTGCGCAGGTAGTACCCTGCGGCAAGGCCAGCTTGGCCGGCTCCGATGACAAGCACCTGCCGCGCCGTCACGAAACCACCACGACGCGTGTTCCTACCGGGACGCGCTCATAGAGGTCTTCGACGTGACCGTTGACCATTCGTATGCAACCATTCGAAACCGCCTTGCCTATCGTCCAGGGCTCGGTCGTGCCATGGATGCGATAGAGGGTGTCTCTGCCGTCTCGAAACAAATAGAGAGCCCTCGAGCCCAGCGGGTTCTTCGGCCCGCCGGGAACGCCGTCGGCATAGCGCGCATATTTCTTCGGATCACGCCGGATCATGTTGTCGGTCGGGCGCCAGCTTGGCCATTTCGCCTTCCGGCCGACAGTCGCAGTGCCAGAGAACGCCAGGCCCGCGCGCCCGACACCGACGCCGTAGCGGCGGGCAAGACCACCTTCTTCGATGAGATAGAGAAAGCGATCCCTCGGCACGACGACGATGGTGCCGGCAGTTTCCGGATAGGGAGATGTCACCAGTTGCGGCAGAAATCTCTCATCGATGTCGATCGTATGTTTCTTGCCTTGCGCGACGGCGAGCGCGGGTGAGGCAAGGAGAGCGACGGCGGCAAGGCCGAAGGTCCGTCGATCCAGAACCGGGGAGGCCGGCCGCTCCGCTGTTGGTGATTGTTCGGTGTCGTGGTTTGAAAGTCGTCTCATGGAAGTGTTCCTTGGCACGGGCAGGGCTCGCTATGCGGTCTGCAATCGGCAATGAAATGGGAATGGTGGGTGAGCGGCCGAGCGTGTGCCGCGGTCGCGTCACACCGGAGACCGGATCGCGCACGCGGGCGTCCCCGGTTGGTTCAAGCCGAGCGAGGGGGAGGCAGAATCAGCCGGGCTGGAACTGATGATTGCGTGTCGAAAGCTTGATTGGGGCGAATCCGGCGGACCGGTGCGGCCACCGGCCAGAACCACGCGACCAGCCAGCTGCAGGCTTCGTGACAGGTTTCTAGGCTCGCCGGATGGTCAAGCTCTGAATCATCAGTGTCTATCGCCAAAAGGCTCACGCTGCTCTGTAACGGGTCGGACAGCGCGTGGCTGCGCGCCGCCACCGACGCCGCGGCGCTTGTCCCGACGACGAGCGACATAAGGAGGACAATGATCAACTTCATGACGGCGCGGTGCATGCGCGTAATGCCCGGATCGCTGGATTTTCGAAGACCTATCTCACGGCATTATGCTTAACAGGCGATTACCGGGATGTGCAGAGTAGGGGCGAAGCGCCTGCCTTCGCTCGTGACCCGTTGAAATTGCCGGTAATTTTCGATGCCGTGCGTTTGATTCGTGGCATCGGCAAGAGTCAGATCACTATTGCAATCCACGTTCGGAGTTTTGCTGCCGATCGCACTCGGCGATGATTAGACATACTGACAGCTGCTCCGACAGCACCGACTCTAATGCCGATGTCGCTGCGCGCATCGTGAAGGCGGCAATGAGCCTCTCGGCCCTTGTAGGTCCCATCATCGATGGTTGGCGCGGATGGGTAGTATTGCTGGCGGCCAGCAGCGGCAGTTCGCCGCGCGACATCTCGCTTTGCCGGTTGCGATTGACCAAAGTGTTCCGAACAGGCAGGCGATATCCTGCAATCGTGCAAGATTGTGAAGGAGAAACCACATGCTTAAACGACGAGACGTATTGCTGGGTGCAGCGATTGGCACCATAGCGTTGACGGCGCTGCCTGTCAGAGCGGCAACGAAAGACCATCAGGTGATGATGCTCAACAAAGGCAAGAAGGGCGCGATGGTCTTCGAGCCCGATTTCATTGTGGCCGCGCCTGGCGATACTGTGACCTTTGTGCCCGTCGACAAGGGCCACAATGCCGAAACCATCAAGGGATTGATCCCGGATGGAGCGAACGCGTTCAAAGGCAAAATCAACGAGCAGATCACGGTAACCGTCGAGCAGGAAGGCATCTATGGTGTAAAATGCCTTCCGCACTATGGAATGGGGATGGTGGCGCTCATCGCGGTGGGGCAGCCGGTCAACCTAGAACAGGCCAGGACGGTCAAACATATAGGCAAGGCAAGGAAGGTGTTCGAGGAACTGCTGGCGCAGGTACCGACGACGTGAGTTCTTGAAGCAACGCCACACACGACCCGGCTTCTTGTCATGCCATGACAGTTATTCACCTGTGCGCAACGGTACACGTCGCCCGGCTCGGCGGCTTTGTGCGCAGGATAGGCAATCATCGCGGATTGAGGCGGGAAGAGCCTGCAGCCGTGCGGCGTGGCGCTCCGCTGCCCCAATCATCTTATCAACCCGCCGTCATCGTCGATGACGGCGACCCAATATTCAGGACGGTGCAGCGACATGAACAAATTCAAAGCCTTATTCTTAACGTCCTTTGCAATGACAGTTTTGACGGCCGCCCCGGCAATGGCGCACTCCGTGCTCAAGAATTCGTCGCCGACTGCCGATACGACCGTGGAAGCACCAAGGTCGCTTGAGCTCACGTTCTCCGAAACCGTCAACCTGCGCTTCAGCAGTATCGAACTCACCGGGCCTGATGGTGCGGCGGTGCGACTGGGCAAGCCTGTCAATTCGCAGGATGGTCATACGCTTCTTGCGCCCCTTCCGGAGCCGCTGTCTTCAGGAAGGTATGATGTCAAATGGGATGCTCTTTCCAAGGATGGTCATAAGATAAACGGCAGCTTTAGCTTTTTCGTCAAATGAGGTGCCGTGAATGGCGGACCCGGTAATTGTCCTCATCCTGTGCCGGGGCGCAATATTCGGAGCAGCCCTTATGATCTGGGGGGCGTCATTGTTTCGCTGGCGCCTCCAGCCTCATGCAGAGAGGATGCGTTTCGAGGGGTGGATGATTCTGTGCCTGGTTGTCGCGGTCTTTATTCTCCTGCCGGCACAGGCGGCCCGGGTTTCTGACGGGTGGGGCGATATTTTTGAACCGGGCCTTCTTCGGGATGTCATAGTTTTCACCACGCCCGGAAGGTCGTGGGCTCTCCAGGCGGCGGCGATCACGGTGGCTGCGTTTGCATTTGTCATGCAATGGACAAGGGCCACCGTGCTGTCGATAGTGATCGTGTTCATTGCGCAATCGATGACCGGACATGCCGCAGCATCCGAAGGCGTATTCGGGTATGTGCGGCAGGCGAATGACGTGCTTCACCAGATCGCTGCGGGAGCTTGGTTGGGTGCGCTGCCGTATGTCTTGCGGCTTCTGCCGGACGTGGAAAAGCTTGACGCGAAGATGATTCTTATCCGTTATTCAGGCGAGGGCCATTTTTGGGTTTCGCTTCTGCTCGTGACCGGGTTGATTGCTACTCTTTGGATCTTCGAAGGAATACCGCTTGACTGGAGCATTCGCTATCAGCTGCTTTGGGCTTTGAAGGTGTTCGTGACAATGGCCATGGTCGGACTTGCGGTGTGCAATCGTTACTTCCTGGTGCCGCGTCTTCGGGACAGGCCCGACGCATTGTCGGCGCTCGCGAGAGCAACCAGACTCGAGATCGCGCTTGGGCTATTGGCCGTTGCGCTAGTTGCATGGTTTGGAACGCTCGAACAACGTTGAGCGGTGTCTTCGGCTCTCCGAGTGTCAGGCGCATGGACGCGCGAGACGGGAATCATTAATAATCTGGACACGTTGATCAGGAATGAATCGGAGTGGTGATGAATTTCGGACGGTTGATCGCAGGTGCGAGCCTATCGGCTCTCTGGTCTTTTGTCGGCAACGGCGCATGGGCTCATCCGTCCGCGATGGTCACGGGAAATTTCACGTCTCAACCAATCGGTCATTTTGAGTTTTGCAAGCGAAACACGTCAGAATGCACGTTACGTTCCAGGAAAACGGCGCCATTGCCAATGTCGAGCGAGTTCCTTGCGCAGTTGCAGCAATTGAATGTTTCAGTGAATAAAGCAATCAAGCCCATAAGTGATTTTGATCTATACGGAGTGGAAGAATACTGGACCTATCCAGTCGATGCAGGCGATTGCGAGGATTATGTGCTCGCAAAACGTCGTGTTTTGATCGAGGATGGTATCCCGTCGTCAACGGTGCTCATTACGGTATTGCGTCGACCGAACGGTGAGGGGCACGCCGTTCTGACGGTGAGAACCGACATCGGAGACGTCATTCTTGATAATCTGACGGATGCCGTCTTGAACTGGGACGAAACTGGCTACACTTACCTGAAGCGACAGGCGGTCGACCATACGGGGCGCTGGGTGTCCATTCGAGACGGCGACGCTCCGCTGGTCGGTTCCGTTCACTGAAGTTCGGGGTCGAGGAGGCTTCGCCGTCCGAGCTTTTTTCGTCTCGACCAAACTGCGACACGAGCACGGCGACAATCGCAGCCGCCGACGAATTGCCGGTTATCCAAACCATGCCTAGCGGAACTTAGCTCTGGCACCCGCGATCGAGCGCTCCTGACAGCAAGAGCTTTACGTTCAGACACATACGGTGCGGAGTGTTGATATGGTAATCGTCCCGTCGTCCAAAGCTGAACTTCGGAAAGAGCAGCACAAAATCCTCTTGAGAAGCGGTGCGGCTGCCATGGTGTGCATGCTGGCCCTCGGTGGCGCGCAATACTTTCTACGCGGCGCCAAGGTTTTCCCGGACGAAAATCTGGAATCGCGGCTATTATTCATAGCCGCCGCGAACTTGCTTCTCGTCGTTTGGGTCATCATAGGTGTCGCCATGGTGGCACGAGGCCGACGTCATTCTGCGGAAGATATCGGCGGATCGGCATACTCTCGCCCGAGCCCTAGAATTGCCGTTGCAGCCGCTTTTCTTCAAAACACGCTCGAACAATTCGTCATCGCGTCCGTGACGTTATCCGCGCTCGTGATGCTGGAAGGCGCGGCGATGATGCCGTTTATCGCGGCTTCTGTGGTCCTGTTCGGTGTCGGCCGCGTTTGCTTCTTAGTCGGGTACTCAAAAGGGGCCGGTGGCCGTGCGTTTGGAATGGCCCTGACTGCGCTCCCCAGCATCGCGGCGTTCGTGATCGCGTTGGCGCATTTGATCACGCGGGTCTGGCAAACGTGATGCTGACGACGTCAATTCTGGCATGCTGATGGATCGGCATGGGGCCCCGGCGGGCTTGAATCCGACCCTTCTTTTGAATCCGTCGTAAAAATCGTGGCGCGCGTTTATGCCTCTTGCACCTCAAGCACCTAGAGGTTTTATGATCCGGCTCCCTTGATTTGGAGACGAGATGTTCAGGCGGCAATTTCTGGGATCGACCGCGGCAGCTTTCACCCTGCTTGCCGCAAACCGCGTAGTTGCGCAGACGACCGCCACAAGCGCGGCGACGGACCTTCTGCAGCCGGGGCCGTTGCCCGAGCGGATTCTGGGACGCGACGACGCACCGGTTACCGTTATCGAATATGCGTCGATGACATGCGGGCATTGCGCCAACTTTCACCTGAACGTGTGGCCAGCCTTCAAGGCAGAGTTCATCGATACGGGTAAGGTCCGATTCATTCTGCGTGAGTTCCCGTTTGATCCGCGCGCGACCGCCGCCTTCATGCTTGCCCGCTGCATGGGTGACGACAGATGGTATCCGACGGTCGACCTCCTCTTCCGTAACCAGCCGCGTTGGGCGCGTGCTCAGGACGGCAAGGAAGGGTTCCTCTCGGTCCTGTCGATGACCGGTCTCAAGGAAGCCGATCTTGAGGCTTGCCTTAGCGACCAGGCGCTGCTCGACAAGGTCAATGCGGTCGCGGCCAGAGGTCAGGAACTTGGCGTCGATTCGACGCCGACCTTCTTCATCAACGGTGAAAAATACACCGGCGTAATGCCGATCGAGCAATTGCGCGCCGTCATCGAACCGATTGTCGCGGGAGCAAAGAAGTGATGCTGCTGAAAATCAGGAACGTCTTTCTTTCCGCGCTCTTTCTGGTTGCTGTTCCAGCCTTCGCCGAGGAACGGGCGGACCAGGTAGCAGCTCGCGTCGGAGATTCCGAGATTCTGGAATCCGACGTATCGTTCGCAACCTCGTTCCTCGGCGATCCCAACCCCAAGGCAACACCCGAGGCACGCAAGTCCGCGGTCGTCGATGCGCTGATCGACCTCAAGGTGGTCTCTGACGCCGCGATCAAGGACGGGCTGGAGAACGACGAGACGTTCAAGCGGCAGATGGTGTTCCTGAGGCAACAGGCGCTTCGGCAGGCCTATCTCGCCAAGGCTGCCGCCGCCGCTGTAACCGAGGACGCACTGCGCAAGGTCTATAACGAACGGGTCGCCGCCATGCCGTCGGTCGAAGAGGTTCGCGTCCGGCACATCCTGTTGAAGGACAGGGCTGGCGCTGAGGCAGCGATGAGGGATATAGCCGCGGGCAAGTCCTTTGAAGAGGTGGCCGGGAGCGTTTCGCTGGATGAGACGTCGAAGAAGAGCGGCGGTGATCTTGGCTTTCTGACCATGGAACAACTCCCGCCGGAGCTGGGAGGGGCGATCGTAACGATGAAGACCGGTGAGATTGCCGCAAAGCCCGTGGAGACGCCCTTCGGCTTTCATGTCGTAAAACTCGAAGAGCGGCGCAAGCGTGAACCACCGGCATTCGAGGTTGTGTCGACGGAGTTGCGCCGCGGCATGGAAGCCCAGGCGGTGAGCAAGATCGTCGCTGACCTCAAGGCGGCCGCGCGGATAGAGAAGCTCGTGCCCGATGTTGCGATGCCTGAGGGATCGGATGACGGACACGAGCATGGTGCCGAGGGCGGGGAATAGCGCAAGGCTATCGTTTCTTTCGTGCAATCCCGTTCCCTTGTTCTGATCATTCTCGTGTCCCGGCATCTCATGCGGTCGTTCCATTCTCTGCTGCCAAAATTCCTCGCCGTCTCTCTCATCGCGATCATGCTATCGGGATGCGTTGCCATGGAGCTTGCCGAACTCTCCAGCGAGCCGCCAAAGCTTTCCGCCGCCGTCGTGGCCGCGATGGCGAAGAAGGGTATGCGGCCTGAAGATCCTGTCCTTGTGCGGATATTCAAGCAGGAGAGTGAGCTGGAGGTCTGGAAGGCGGATGCATCAGGCCGTTACAAGCTCTTCAAGACCTATCCGATGTGCCGGTGGTCCGGCAAACTCGGCCCCAAGACGAAAGATGGCGATCGCCAGGCGCCGGAAGGCTTCTATCATGTCTCAGCCGGCATGCTGAATCCACAGTCGCAATACTATGTCTCCTTCAATCTCGGTTATCCCAACCGTCTTGAAGCCGCGCTCGGCTACACCGGTGAGGCGCTGATGGTCCATGGTGCCTGCTCCTCGTCGGGTTGCTATGCCATGACCGACCAGGGCGTCGGTGAGATCTATGCCATCGCGCAGAAGGCGCTGCAGAGCGGTCAGGACCGCTTTCAGGTCCAGGCCTATCCGTTTCGCATGACCGCGGAAAACCTCGCCAAGCATCGAGGGGATCCGAACATGCCGTTCTGGCTCACCCTCAAGGAGGGTCACGACCACTTCGCTTTTTCGAAGCGACAGCCAAAGGTTGCCGCCTGCGAACGGCGCTATGTGTTCAACAGGGAGTTCGAGGGCGGCGATCCGCGCAATCCGCTCGCCGCCTGTCCGGTATCGTCCAGCGGGGCTTCGGCCGACCTCCTGTCAATGGTGGCGACGGAGCGTGGCAAGGTGGAGGCGGCACTCGCCGCCGAAAAGTCTTCCGCAGCGCTCGCTTATGTGGACGGCGGCATGCATCCAAGCTTCCGGGCTCTTCTGAAGAAACAGGGGGCTTCGAAGCTGGCGGAGGATATCTCGATCATAAAATATCCGGTCAGTCGGCCGGAGGCTGCCCTTGCCGATCCCTATTCGGGCACGTCTGCTGTCAGCGGGGCGTCGGATGACTGATCCAAGCGACATTCGACAGCGTGCGCGCATGATCCGGCGCAAGAACCGCATCATGCTTTTTGTTCTGCTGGGCTTCGTAGTCTCTGTCATTGCCTACAGCGCTTTTCACATTCGCAGCGAAATGAATATGTCGACGCCGGCGGCAGGTGCTGCTGAAACCGGTAAATAGCCGGCGTCGAGAAAAGGGACGAACATGCATGAAGACACCAACACCGTCGCGCGCCGCGGATTTCTTCTCGGGACGCTTTCCATGGCGCTGGCGGCCTGCTCCACGACATCCCCCTCCGCAGTGCCCAGCGTCGCACGCCGCCCGATGGGCGTGCCGAGCGAGGAGGAGCTGGCGGCTCGCTATGCCGCGATGGAGGATGGCGGTCATCAACTGCCGGCAGTTCCCTTCCGGCAAATCGATCCAAAGTTCTACCGCCAGCGTGTTGTCAACACGACGGGCGAGCCAGCCGGCACTGTGGTGGTCGATACCGGTTCGAAATTTCTCTATGTCGTGGAGCCTGGCGGCACGGCGATGCGCTATGGGGTCGGGCTTGGCCGCGCGGGATTTGCCTGGGAAGGCGAGGGGGTTATCCAGTGGCGCCAGAAGTGGCCGCGCTGGAAGCCGCCGGCGGAAATGATCGCGCGCCAACCCGAGCTTGCGAAGTTCTCTGTCGAGAACGGCGGACAGGAGCCCGGGCCGAACAATGCGCTCGGCGCCCGCGCGCTCTACATCTTCCAGAACGGCGAGGACACGCTTTACCGTCTGCACGGAACGCGTGAGTGGAACTCTATCGGGAAATCCGTGTCCTCCGGCTGCGTGCGGTTGGTCAATCAGGATGTCATCGACCTCTACACGCGCGTGCCTTCCAAGGCACGCATTGTCGTCCGCACCTAGATCATGCGGTTGGTAGTTGAAAGAAAAGGCGAGCTCGCCGCCTTGTTTGCGTTCGGCGCCGCAATCTTCCTCCTGGACATCGCTCTCAAGCACTTCATGGTCACGGCGGTGATGAACCCGCCGCGGATCATTCCCGTGACGCCGTTCTTCAATCTCGTGCTCGTCTACAATCCCGGCGTCAGCTTCGGAATGTTCGCCGAATGGATATCGGCGGCGCCACAGCTTTTTGCCGTTCTGAAAGCATGCATCGTTGCCGGGCTCCTGTCCTGGGCCGCTCTTTCGCGCCGGATGGTTGAGCGGCTGGCACTGTGCATGGTCGCGGGAGGAGCGATGGGCAATCTCGTCGACCGGTATGCCGACGGCCACGTCACCGACTATCTGGATTTCTATGCGGGACAGTGGCATTGGCCATCGTTCAACCTTGCCGATGTGGCCATCGTGGCTGGTGCAGGTCTCATGATCGTTGTTGCTTCTTTCCAAAGAGACACTGCAACGAGCCAATCATCATGAAAGCTTGGCGGCCGGAGCCACCTGTTCGACAGCCTACGGCCTTGAGGGCCACTCTGGATGCAGCCGATCGATGACAACGGCATGAGCATGGCTATGTCCGCCGCGCCGTGCTCCTTCGGCAAGGTGCGGGTGATCGACAGGCAAGTCGTCGTGGTCGTGCTCGATCTCGGCATTGTCGTCCGATGGCCATAGCACCATCGCGACGGAGAGGCCGAATGTCGCGAGGAGTGCGAGGCAAAGGGCGGCTGCGGACAGGCCGATCGTGGCGCCGAGCCAACCGGCGAGCGGATAGGTGATGAGCCAGGCGGCGTGGGAGAGCGCGAAATGCGCCGCGAACAGGGCCGGACGGTCTTCCGCGTGCGCTGATCGCCGCAGCAGCCGGCCGGAGGGCGTCTGGGCGATCGAATAGCCGATGCCGAGGAGACACCAGAGCGGCAAGAGCGTGCGGATGCTGCCGACGGCCGAGGCTGCCAGAAGCCCGGCGATCAGGATCGCCGTTCCAGCCAGCATGACCGGGCGGTCGGGAACGGTGTCGAGGAGTTTCGGAAGGAAGAGCGCCGCCAGCATCGAGCCGCCGCCGAACGCGGCGAGCGCGAGCGCCGTGCTTTCCTGGGGCAGGCCGAAGGTGGACTGCACGATCACGACCGTGTTGACGATCACCATCGAGCCGGCGGCCGAGACCGCAAGGCAAATCGCGAGAAGGCCGCGCAGCCGCGGTGTTGCCAGATACAGACGAAGGCCCCGTGTGGTCCGCTCGTAGATGCTTCGCCGCTCAGTCTTCGAAGGCGCGGGAAGCACGACGGAGACGACGAGCGCCGAGGATACGAGAAAGCCGATGACCGTGCCGCCGAACAGCGAATGGAAAGAGATGACCGTCAGGAGCGCTGCGGCCAAGGCGGGGCTGATGAGGCTTTCGAGGTCATAGGCGAGCCGGGAAAGCGATAGCGCTCGCGTATAGTCCTTTTCGTCCGGCAGCACCTCGGGGATCGTCGCCTGGAAGGCCGGGGTGAAGGCGGCTGAAGCCGATTGCAGGACGAAGATCAGGACGTAGACCTGCCAGACCTCGGTGACGAAGGGCAGGCAGAGGGCCACAGTGGCGCGTACGAGGTCGAGCGCGACGAGCAGCGGCCGCCGTGGCAGCACTTCCGCGAAGGCGCCCGCGATCGGTGCGATGCCGACATAGGCGATCATCTTGATGGCGAGTGCCGTACCCAGCACCGCGCCGGCGTCAGGTCCGGCGATCTCGTAGGCCAGCAGGCCAAGCGCGACCGTCGCCAGGCCCGTCCCGACCAGCGCGACGACCTGCGCCAGAAAGAGGTGGCGATAGGTTCGGTTCTGGAGGACGCCGAGCATGCTGTTTCCGATCGGTCAGAGATATTTGGTGATCGCCTTGAACTCGGCCATGGCGCTTCGCTGGTCGGCGGGCAGGGGGCCGACTGCATCCTCGAGGCAATGATCGAGATGGTCCTGGATCAGCGCGCGCTTGGCGTTGGTGACCGCCTTTTCGACGGCATGAAGCTGTTGTGCAAGATCGAGGCAGGGGCGCCCGTCCTCGATCATGGCAATGATGCTCTTCAGATGCCCCTCGGCCCGCTTCAGCCGCTTGACGATCTCGGGATGGGTCTCGTGCCTGTGCTCACTCATATGCATAACCTATCCCCCTGGAGGGGATATTGCAATTCAGGCGGCACCATCAATGACTGCTCATTTGAACCTACAGCCAGCGCCGCACCCGGCGTTTGTAGGTCAGATAGGGTTCGCCGAGATCGCGCGCGAGAACCCGTTCCTCCACCCGGACCTGAATAGCGACCGCGACGATCAGCGCGAGCGCCGCGCAGAGCTGCGGGAGAGTGGGAAAGACGAGGACGAGGCCGGTAAACAGCGCGATCTGTCCGACGAAGACGGGATTGCGTGACCATGCGAACGGTCCCGTATCGACGATGGCGCCGAGATGCCCCTCGGCCGCGCCGATGCGCCAGGACTTTCCCATATAGGCCTAGGAATAGAGCGCGAGGCTCGCTCCGGCCGTCACGAGGACAAGCCCTGCAAGCCGAGCGGCAACGCCGAGGGCGAAAGGGGTGAGCATCCATGCCTGCGTCTCGCTCACGCGCAGGATATGAGTGATCACCGGAAGGATCGCGCCGGACACGATTGACAGGCGAAACAGCGCGGCGGGAAGCGACTGCCGCTCGCTCCCTTTCGCGAACAGCCAGACGGGCTTTCCCGCATCCCGCGCGGCACGTCTTGTCAGGGCAAGGAAGACGAGGATGTAGGCCCACACGACGAAGATGGCGGCAAGTTCGATCATCTGGTGCCTCATCCGCCGATCAGCCGACGGACCTTCCGCAGCCTGACATCAGCCGCTTCATGGCTGTCGAGGGTGCCGAAGAAGCGGCCATCAGCGTGTACGAGTTGTACGCCTGCAGTGTGATCCATTTCGTAGGAATCGCCGTCGCCGACCTTCTTGTAGTAGATGTATCGAGCCTTGGTCATCTGGTGGAGCTGTTGTTCGTCTCCAGTGAGCGCCACGATGCGCTCGTCGAAATAGGCGACGTAATCCTTCAGCAGCGCCGGCGTGTCGCGCGCCGGATCGACGCTGACGAAGACGACCGTCAGCTTGTCCGCGTCCGGCCCCAGTTCCGTGAGGACCTGGGCCATTTCGGCGAGCGCTGTCGGGCAGACGTCGGGGCAATGGGTGAAGCCGAAGAACCAGGCGGACGGCTTGCCGAGCAAGTTCTGCTCGGTGACGGTCTTCCCGTTCTGGTCGGTCAGTTCGAACGGCGTCGCGTAGGGCTTGGCCTCGGCCGGTGTCAGAAACGCCTTCTGCGCCCAGGCAAGGACGAGGATCGCGACGACGAGGGCGACGAGCGCCCAGCTTACCCAGCGGATCGTCCGCAAGACAGGCCACTTACTGCTGGTGTTCATGACGTTCGTTCTTCTGCGCCGAGCGCTTTTCGACGTTGAACACGACCGGGACGCGGCCCGCCTTCTCGAAGACGAGGACAGCCTCGATCTTCTCGCCTTCCTTGAGCTGCTTCGTGAGATCCATAAACATGGCGTGCGTGCCGTCCTCGCCGAGGCCGACGGTCTTGCCGGCGGGAAGCGCCAGCCCATTCTCCATCGGCTTCATGCTGGCGATCCCGTCGACGATCTGCGACGAATGCATCTCGATGCGCGCAATGGCCGTGCTCTCGATGGCGACGAGGCGGTCGTCCGCTTCGCCTTCGTTGACGACGGTCAGATAGCCGGCCGCGACCTTGGCGCCGGGCGGTGTTTCGATCACCTTGGGATGATCGATCAGGAGGCTGCCGGCCTTGAACTCGTGGGCAAGAGTGGCGGTGGGCAGCAGGAAGAGAAGGCTTGCGATCAGATTGCGCATGGTCGTTCCATTCAGTCGGTGTTTTGGCCTTGCGGCAACGCCCTCCAGAAGTTCGCCGACGAGGAAGAGGAAGACGACCGCCACGGCCTCTTCCGCAGCGCCGATGAACAGGGCGCCGACGGCGGCGATGGTCATCAGCATCTCGATCGAGAACGGCGTGCCGGTCGTCGCGGCGACGACGGCCCGTCGGGCAACGGGGATGAGGCCGACGGCCAGCGCCGGCACGAAAATCCATTGCGGCACGGCGGGGAAGATCAGGTGCGCGATATAGGTGAGCGCGAGCGCGGCCCCCGTCGTCGCCGTCAGTATCGCCTTTTTGGTCTTCCACCAGGGGCCCTCGCCGAGATCGGCGTGGGACGCGCCAGTTTCGCCCGGAGAACCGGCTGCATCGTCGTCCGCCGTAATGGCATAGCCGAGCGCCTTCACTTGCCGCTCGACGGCACTCTTGGCGAAATCGGGACCGGGGCGGACGGTCATCGAGGCCGAGGCGAGCGACACGCCCACTTCCTCGACGCCGGGAAGCCGGCTGACCGCGTTCTCGATCTTCGAGACGCAGCTCGCGCAGTCCATTCCGCCAATGCGGTACTTGATCTTGGTTGCCGGTTCCGTCGTCATGGGATGCCACTCGTGTTCAGGAGGGGCGATCTCTTTAGACCCTGTAGCGACTACAGGCTCAAGGGCCAAAACGACGCGGTACGGGTGCGATCAAATCTTTACCAGCATTGCCGTCACGTACATGACCGTGATGCCGAGGGCGAGACCGCCGATGACCTCCTTCGAGAACAGGGTTTCCATTCTGCCATTGTCATTTCGTAGCATGAACAGCGTCACCTCGATGATGACCTGAAGAATGGCGCCGGCGCCGATCGCCAGGGCAAGCGCCGACCAGTGCGGGGCATAGGCCAGGCTGCCGATCCACATGCCGAGCACGGCCGGGCCGCCGGCGATCAGCGTCAGCAGCACGAACTGGCGGAAGGTTGGCCGGATCTTGAGAAGCGGTGCGGCGATGCCGATGCCTTCAGTGATGTTGTGCAGCGTGAAGCCCATGACGAGGAAGGTGCCGAGACCTGCGGAACCAGCCGCGAAGGCGCCTCCGATGGCAAGACCTTCGCCCATGTTGTGCAGGCCTATGCCGATTGCGATGTAGGTGGCGAGCGCCACGCCGCTCGGTCGTCCGCCCCGCCGCGAGACGGCCATTAGCAACAGGAAGGACGCGGCGGCGGCAAAGACCACCATTGCGCCACCCTGGAAGACGGGTGCAGATGCGCCGGCAAGCTCGAAGGCCTCCGCGACGGCGTCCACCAAGAGGAACGCGAGGAGGCCGACTGTCACCGCGAGCAGGAACCGCATGGCGCTCGGTCCCGCGCCGCGTAGCGCCGGATAGAACATCAGGCCGATGGCGACGGGCAGGATGCCGACGAAGGCGCCGAGGATAGCTTGCGACCATAGACCGTTCGAGGTCACTTCCGGCGTGGGAACCGCAACCGGGATCTCGTGTTCGAAGGTCGTGCCGGTGCTGGTGACGACGGTGACACGGTGCGCCTCGCCGAGAACCCAGGGAAAGGGAATGGAAATCCAGGCCGACTGCCCGCGGGGAAGCGGGCCGGGCGGGTCGAGCGTGAATTGCCAATAGGCGGCATCGACCTGGACCTGTGCGATCTTCAGCGGCTCCGAGCCGCCGGCGCGTACAAGAAGCCGTACCCCGCCGCCGTCGAGCGTTGTGCGCTCATAGGTGAGGTTCTCGACCGGCGGCGCGCCGTTTTCGAAGCTTCGGAGCGGATTGGTACCGAAGAGCCAGGCAATGGCCGCCGCCAAAACCAGGAAAGGGATGACGGTCCAGAGGAGAGCGGCGCGCCGGCTCGGTGATGCGGCCTGGCTCGAAGCGGTTTCGTCGGTCATGCCACTTCCTCCACGACGTCGAACATTCCCATCCAGCCGAGCTCCGTGAACTCCGACTGGTGCGCGTGGAACATGTATAGGCCCGGTTCATGGTCCGCATGTTCGCCGAAGGTGAACTCCAGAATGCCGCGCTGTGCCTGGCACTGCATGATGAGGTCGACGGTCTTCAGAGTCGGCGTCAGGGTGGTGCCCTGGTCGAAATAGTCGAAGAAGTTGCCGTGGATGTGGAAGGAGTTAATTGGATCGAACTCGGTGAGGTTCGCGAGGTAGATGCGCACCGGACGACTCTTCTCGATGCGGATCGGCTTCTTGGCGTAGCAGTGGGCGATGGTGTTGCAGGCATAGAACTCGTTCTCGCCGTCGAAATTGGTGTCGAAGGCATTCATCACCATGGCGAGTTCCTGCCATCTCGCATTCTCGGGCGAGCCGTGCAGCCGGGTGAGCGCCACGTCGCGGAATTCTGGTCGCAGTTCCGGATCGGGATCGATGACGAAGAGACCGTACATGCCCTTGTGGATATGCCGCGCAAGCGGCAGGGCATGGCAATGGTAGAGGTGACAGCCGAAGGGGCGGGCGTCGAACTCGTAGACGAACTCCTCGCCTGGGTTGATGACGCCCGCGCCAGGAATCCCGTCCATGCGCGCGGCATGAATGCCGTGGAAATGCATGGAGTGCGGATGAGAACCGTAATTGCGCAGAATGATGCGCAGCCGCTCCCCTTCCATCGCGCGGAGCGACGGTCCGGGCACGCGACCGTTGAAGGTCCAGGCGGGGAACATGACGCCGGGCGCGATCTCGATCTCCTTGTCCTCGACCTCGACTTCGAACGTACGCAGCCGACGGCCGTCGGGGAGGGTGGAGACGGTCCCGAGATCCCAGTCGGTCAGCATCGACGTCGGATCGAAGCCGTTGCGCTCGTTATCGACGTCGCCGACGGTGATCATCGCTCCATGTGCCTGCATATGCGGCGGCGCGGCATCGCTTGTGCCGGCTTTGCGGTCAGTCGCCGCGGACATCTGGTGGCCCTGGTGCTGGGCGGCGGCATCCTGGCTCAGCGCTGAACGGGCGGCGAGGGCTGCGCCGCCGGCCGCTGCCAGGCCCGCGCCGAGCAGCTTTCGGCGTCCGAGGTTGAATGGCAGCCAGTTTCGCATTGTCCCATCCTTTTGATAATGGTTCTTAATAGCAATAACAGCACATGCTCTTAGTTATAGCAATAGCTATGTTCGAAGCCGCTGATGCTTCGATCGCCTCTGGAAAACGTGACAATCTGGGAAAAATCATAGCGCAAGCTATGAATTCGCAATAAACTGGATGAAACCTCCGGAAAGGCATGATGACAGCAAGTAGCAGGAAATCGGCAAACAAACCCTCACTCGTTGACGCCGATACCCATGTCGAAAGCTTCCGCCAGACGCGTTCCAACCGGCGCAACGAACTTATCGAGGATTATGTCGAACTCATCGACGACCTCATCCTCCATGGCGGCGAGGCGCGGCAGGTCGATATCGTGCAGAGGCTGGGCGTCGCGCAGCCGACCGTCGCAAAGATGCTCAAGCGTCTCGCCAGCGACGGCTTCATCCAGCAGAAGCGCTATCGCGGCATCTTCCTGACCGAAGCCGGCAAGGCACTCGCGGCCAAGAGCCGGGAGCGACATCGGATCGTCGAAGGGTTCCTGCGCGCCGTCGGGGTCGGAGAGGAGGCCGCGCGCATCGACGCCGAAGGCATCGAGCACCATGTCAGCGACGAGACGCTTGCCGTCTTCAAGGCTTTCCTCGACAAGGCCGGGCCGACCAGCCGCGCTTGACCTTTCCTGACCGTGATGTCTCTACGGCAGGGGGCGCGGCGCTTCACCCAACGATGGAGCGTTCGTGGCATTCAAGTTCGTTTTCGCAGATCCGATCCCACGACAATTTTGCCCGAAGTCCCTGCTGTATGACGAGAGTGGGGCGCACTGATCGGAGTCACGCTGCTTGACCCTCTAGCTGCTTGAGGGTCCATAATTCGGGAATCAAGGCGATATCGGACATTGCATGAGCGTTCGGGACAAGAGATCGGAAGACGATGGGTGGCTGACGCTGTTCCTCGCATGGATGGTTGCGCTTATCGCTTCGCTCGGGGCTCTCTTCATCGGCGAAGTCATGGGCCAGACGCCGTGCATCTTATGTTGGTATCAGCGCGCGTTCATGTTTCCGCTGGCGCTAATTCTGGCGGTTTCCGCCTTTCGCATGGACCGTGGCGTATGGCCCTATGCGTTGCCGCTGAGTGGCGCAGGTCTGTTGATCGCGACATACCACGTCCTGCTATATTACGGCTTCATTCCGGAGGCAGTCGTTCCTTGTGGGAAGGGGCCCTCCTGTACTGATGCGAAGATGACCATTTTCGAGGTGATCCCGCTGCCGGTGCTGTCACTTCTGGCATTCGCCGCGATTTCATTCCTCCTCCTCATCGACCGAAGGGAGCATGCCCGATGAACCGAGCGCTCGTCATCACTCTCACCGCGCTTGCCGCGCTCGCTGTTTTTGGAGGAGGTGCCTACTACTACACTGCGCAGCAGAGAGAACATGCGGCTTCTGTCACCGCGTCGGCGGATACGCTCGTGCGCGCGCATTCGCCGGTTCTGGGTAAGGCAGACGCACCCGTCACGATCGTGGAGTTCTTCGACCCCTCATGCGAGGCCTGCCGTGCCTTCTTTCCGCTTGTGAAGAATATCCTGGCGACCTATCCGGATGATGTGCGTGTGGTAATCCGCTATACCACATTCCACAAGGGCTCCGACGAAGCCGTGCGCATCCTCGAGGCGGCACGCAAACAGGACAAGTTCGAGCCGGTCCTTGCGGCGCTTGTGGACAAGCAGCCCGAGTGGGCTATCCACGGGGAGCCTGACATGAAGCGGGCCTGGAGCATCGCCGGTGAAGCGGGTCTGGAGCTCATGGGCGCCCGTCTCGACAGCGTGAAGCTGGACGTTGATCAGGTGCTTCAGACCGATCTAGCGGACGTCAAGGCGAACAATGTCGAGCAGACGCCTACGTTCTTCGTCAACGGCAAGCCGCTGGTCAATTTCAGCCCGCAGGGCTTGATCGATCTGGTGAAAGGCGAAGTCGACAAGACGAGTTGACAGCGTTCTGGCAAGAAATCGCGGCTTGTCAGCAGGTAGGCGCTTCGCGGCAGGTGGTAGGTTCGATGACCCTCTCCAATGCTTCGCTGTCGATAGGGTGAGCAACTGCCTCGGCCGAGAAAGTTTGACGGTCACGCCCCGCCCATTTCCGCGAGATTGCGCAGTTTCTTCAGACGGGTTTCTCGCGGCTCGTGCATGTCCAGCATACCTTGGAACCGACCATCCGCATCCATGAGAAAGATGCCCGCTGTGTGGTCCATCGTATAGCTGCCGCCATCGGTATCGACCCTTTTGGCTGTTGCCCGGAAAGCTGACAGCACCTGATCCGTCTGCTTCCGCGTGCCGCGCACCGCGATGATCCTCGGATCGAATGCTTCCATGTACAGCGAAAGCAGGTTCTGCGTGTCACGCTCCGGATCGACGGATATGAGAAGCGCGTTGAACGCATCGGCCTGCGGACCGAGTTCCTTCATGAGATCCGTCAGTTCGAACAGCGTGGTCGGGCAGATGTCCGGGCAGTGCGTGAAGCCGAAGAATGCGAGGTAGGGCCTGCCGCGTAGGCTTCTATCCGACACGGCCTCGCCTCGATGGGACGTCAGTTCGAACGGGCCGCCGATCCCGCCGGTGGGCTCGGTTTCGGCCAAATTCGCAAGAACCAGACCTCCTGAGACGAGGCCGCCGACCAACAGTGCCGCGATTGCGGATCTGAAGAGCGCACGTCGGCCGTAAATCGACGTCATGGGGTTGCGCCGTGGCCCTGATGATCTTCGTTTTCAGCCGGTTGTTTCGCACCCATGCCCTGGACCGCAAATTCAACTTTGATCTCGCCGGCCTTTTCGAAACGGAGCGTCGCCTCGACCTTTTCGCCTTCCTTGAAAACCTTTGTGGGCTTGATGAACATGAGGTGGGTAGCGCCTGGCGCAAGCTCGACCGTTTCACCCGGTTTGATCGTCACCCCTGCGGTCAGTGGTCGCATGCGGGCGACGCCATCTTGAAGAGTCGACTCGTGCACTTCAACCGCCGTTGCGATCGGAGAGCTGCCGCCAAGGAATGTGTCAGATTCAGCGCCGGTATTCGTGATCTTCAGATAGCCGCCGGCAACGGGAGCGACCATCGGCGTTGCACGCGACCAGGGATGATCGATCTGCAGATCACCAGCGCTATAATCATGCGCAAATGCGGCGGGCCCTGCTGCGAGGGAAAGCGTGAACATAAGAACAGGGGTGAAAAGACGTTTCATGTCAGCCTCTGAGTTAGGAGCGCGATCCGGACCTTGGCCCGCGACCCCGCTCTACACCCTCTAGCAGCTTTAGGGTCAATCGACCCCGGACGCCTGCGGCTTTCTGTCGTCTGCTGGTCTGCCCCTGATGACGCGGATCAATCGTGATCCGAGCAGCATAGGTCGTGTGAAGCGAGCGCCCGGATCACATAACAATCCCGCACATGATTGTTGTGCTGGTGAGAGGTTATGCGCTCTAGCTCGATTTCAAGCTTCCGGAGCTTGGCGATCTTGTCGCGAACGGAGGCAAGTTGCTCAAGGGCAATGCGGTCGGCATCCGCGCAGGGTTTGTCAGGGTGATGGCTGAGTTCGATAAGGGATCGTATGGCATCTATCGAAAGGCCCAGATCACGGGAGTGCTTTATGAAGGTCAGGCGATCCATCTCCTCCTTGGTATATGCAAATTCCGAGGCAATCCGCCCCCTGATTCCGAAATGATCTCGCCCCCCAGTTCCGAGAATTAGTCGCCCCCTTGTTCCGAGATGATGCCGCCCCTTCGGACGGGGTGTGGCGTGGGTGTTCTGCCGGTGTGAAGTTCCTTCCGTCGATGGTGATGGGGAAGGAACGGGATGCCTGCGGAGAGACTGGAGATGCGGCGTGTCCGCGAGATACTGAGATATCGGGCCGAGCAAGGACTGGGCCACAAATCGATCGCGGTCCGGGTCGGCGCCGCGCCGTCGACGGTGCGCGAGACGCTGCGGCGGGCGACGGCTGCAGGGCTTTCGTGGCCGTTGGACGACGACATGAGCGATGCCGTTTTGGAAGCGGCGCTCTACAAGGCGGCCGGGACGAAGACGGGTCATCGCCGGGCCCCCGAGCCGGACTGGGCTGAGGTGCATCGCGAGCTCAAGCGCAAGCATGTGACGCTGCAAATTCTCTGGGACGAATATATCGGCCGTTATCCGGATGGCTATCGCTACAGCCGGTATTGTGACCTTTACCGCGGCTGGGCGATGAAGCTGCCTGTGACGATGCGGCAGGAGCATGCGAGCGGCGACAAGCTGTTCGTCGATTATGCCGGCGACACGGTAACGGTCGTTGTCGACCGGCTGTCGGGCAAGACGCGGCAGGCACACCTGTTCGTAGCGGTCCTGGGAGCGTCCAGCCTTTCGTTCGCGCAGGCGCGCTGGACCGAGACGCTTTCGGACTGGATCGAATGCCATGTTCAGGCGCTGGAGTTCTTCGGCGGTTCACCGGCACTTCTTGTGCCCGACAATGCCAAGGTGGCGATCATCAAGGCGTGCCACTTCGATCCCCAGGTCAACAGGACCTATTGCGCCATGGCGGCGCACTATGGGAGCGCCGTTCTTCCGACACGGCCGCGGCGGCCGCGCGACAAGGCGAAAGTGGAGGCCGCGGTTCGTATCGTCGAGCGCTGGCTGTTGGGACGGCTGCGCCATCGCGTCTTTTACAGTCTCGCCGAGGTCAATGCGGCGATCATGGAATTGCTCCGTGACCTCAACGACATCAGGGTCTTGCGTCGGGTCAATTGCACGCGGCGTCAATTGTTCGAGGAACTCGATCGTCCGGTTCTGCGGCCCTTGCCTGTCGAGCGCTATGTCTTCGCCGAATGGCGTATCCGGCGTGCCGGGCTGGATTACCACGTCGAGATCGAACGGCATTATTACTCCGTTCCCTATCGCTTTGCCCGCGAGCAAGTAGAGGCGCGTATCACCGCCAATACGATCGAGATATTCCATAAGGGCGAGCGGATCGCCGCGCACCGCCGCTCGAGTGGCAACGGCAAGCACACGACCATCCCCGATCATATGCCCTCGGCGCATCGTCGTTTTGCCGACTGGACGATCGAACGCATTCGACGCGAAGCCTCCGCCATGGGGCCGGATGTCGACCTCTTGTGCGAGCGCATCCTTGCCGACCGGCCGCATCCCGAGCAGGGCTTTCGCGCCTGCCTCGGGATTGTCCGCCTCGGCAGGAGCTTTGGCCGCGACAGGGTCAATGCCGCTTGCGCCCGAGCGCTGGAGATCGGGGCCCGGACCTATGGTTCGGTGCGCTCCATCCTCGACAACCACCTCGACCGGACGGCGAGTTCGAATGGAGCCGCCTCGCACGAACCGATCCACCACGAGAACATCCGCGGACCTCGCTATTACCACTAAGGAGAACGAAGAATGCTTGCTCATCCAACACTTGATCGACTGAACGCCATGGGCCTGGCCGGCATGGCCAAAGCCTTCGGCGAACTCGTCGCCAACGGCGAGGCCGAACATCTCTCGCATGCCGAATGGCTCGGATTGCTGCTCGAGCGGGAATGGAGTTCCCGTTACGACCGCAAACTTGCGGCGCGTCTCAGGTTCGCCAAGCTTCGTCATCAGGCGACCCCGGAAGATGTCGATTATCGCGCCGAACGCGGCCTCGACCGTGCGCTCTTCATGAAGCTGCTCGGGGGCGACTGGATCGGTGCTCACGACAATCTGGCCATATGCGGCCCCTCAGGCGTCGGGAAGAGCTGGTTGGCATGTGCCCTTGGCCATAAGGCTTGCCGTGACGACCGTTCCGTTCTCTATCAGCGTGTCCCTCGGCTCTTTGCACAGCTCGCGCTCGCCCGCGGTGACGGCAGATACGCCAGGCTGCAACGCACCCTGGGCCATGTTCAGGTCCTGATTCTGGACGACTGGGGTCTCGAGCCGCTCAACGAACAGGCCCGTCACGATCTTTTGGAAATCCTTGAGGACCGCTACGGCCGCCGATCGACGATCATTACCAGCCAGCTCCCCGTATCCGCCTGGCACGGTGTCATCGGTGACCCCACCTATGCCGACGCCATCCTGGACCGTCTCGTCCACAATGCCCATCGCATCGAACTCAGCGGAGAAAGCCTACGACGAAATCTGCCGCGCAAAGCTTGACACATTACTCGAACGAACTGACAACAATTACTGCCTGCAGACCCCGATGAAACAGGGGGCGAGATCATCCCGGAATCCGGGGGCGCAATCATCTCGGAACAATGGGGCGGCTTCATCGGAATCGGCATTGGTATAGCGGCGCTGATTGCCTTCGGAGCGCTCCGCGTGGGGAAGAAGACCCATTTGCTCATAGTAGCGGATTGTCGGGATTTTCACGCCGGAGGTCTTCGAAAGATCACCAATCGTCAACATGTCGTTTTTCCAAAGTCTGTTATCAGAGTTCAATCGCCATGGAGTATTCGGAACCAGAAGAAACCTTCGTGTTGGTTTCCACGCGGAACTGAGCCGGTTTTTCCACCGAGAAGTGAGCCACCTCTGAGTATGGTTTTCTGATCAGG
>NZ_SHMI01000043.1:0-24251 GCF_004284735.1 Shinella sp. JR1-6
CGCATGCGCGATGATCTCGGCTGGAAAGCGCTGGCGTTTGTATCGGGCGGACGCATCGTCAGTCATGCCGATAGACTATTGCCTCGATCCGCACCAGCCGGTTAAGGCGACGCCTCCCTTCAAGGCAATGACGCGACGGCTGCTGGAAGCGCTGGCGCCGAATACTGATCCTGTTGCCTGGCAATTCCGAGGAGCCATTTGTGGAACCTTTGGCCGAACGGCTTTTCAAGAGCGGTCCTGTCCCAGGCAAGATAGTAGCTTTCGGAAAGCTTCATACGAATGTCGAAGGGAACGATCAAACTGCCCGAGGCAATCTCGTCCTGCACCATGGAAACCTGTGCAAGTACAAATCCACGCCCATTGGCGGCCGCGTCGATGGCGCTACTCGAGAGGGTAAAAGAAAGGCCGGAAAAGGTCTGCCGGCCATCGGCATCGATAAGGCTTGCCCAATCCTTCCATTGCGGCGACGCCTTGTAGTCCGCTTCCCATTCCACATTGAGCAGTGGAAACGTGAGGATGTCCTGCGGACAGCGCGGAGCGCCGTTTGCAATGAGCGCAGGCGAACAGACCGGCACGACCCAGTCTGTGAACAGAGCCGCCACGTGTTCGTGGGCGTAGGAGCGCCGGCCGTAGGTGATGCGGAAATCCACCTCCTCGGCGCCGAGGCGAGGCTCCTGCTCCTGGCCGAGAATGCGCACATTCGAGCCCGGACAGAGTGATTGCCAATCGAAGATCTTGCGGCTGACCCAACGGCTGGCGACCGAGGACAGGGCGCTGAGCACGATGCCGCTTTCGTTCCGCGCACGCGTCAGGACGTTGGCGGCATGGGAAAGCTGCTGAAAACCCTTCGCAACCTCGCGATAATAGAGCCGCCCCCAGGAGGATAATTCCACCCGCCGGCCGCGCCGCTCCAGAAGCGTCAATCCAAGACATTGCTCCAGATTGCGCACCAACTGGCTGACAGCTCCCGGCGACACGCCCAGGTCTTCCGCGGCAGCACTCACCGAGCCGCATCGTCCAATGGCTTCAAAGGCCTGCAAGCCGCGCAAGGACGGGTTCGACATCGTTGCACACTCCTCCTCCGACGCATCCCTATTTAGATTTTCTAAAATAGAACGCAGTAGCTGGCAACTTGTTGGCGCCGGGAAAACAACGAACATTCGCTTATCAAAACGCAAGGAGAGCGAGATGTTTCTCAAGAATGCCTGGTACGTCGCGGCCTGGGATCACGAGGTAAGCCGCGAGTTGAAGCCCGTCACCATCCTCGGTGAAAAGATCGTTCTTTACCGCCGGCAGAATGGTCAGGCCGCCGCGCTGGAGGATGCCTGTCCCCATCGCAAGCTGCCGCTCTCCATGGGCCGTATCAAGGGCGACGACGTGGAATGCGGCTATCACGGCCTGACCTTCGACTGTTCGGGCACCTGCACGCGCGTTCCGGGTGCAGAGCGTATTCCCCATGTCGCCAAGGTGCGCTCCTACCCCGTCCACGAGCGCTACGGCCTGCTTTGGATATGGATGGGGGAGGCGGAGAAAGCCGACCCGAAGAACATTTTCGAGGTGGAGTATTTCGACGACCCGGCATGGGGCATCAATCGCGGCGAGTCCATGACGCTCAACTGCAACTACCTCTACATGACCGACAACCTGCTCGATCCGTCCCACGTCGCCTGGGTCCATCAATCGTCCTTCGCAAGCTCGGCCTGCGAGGAAACGCCGCTGGAGACGACCGTGAAGGACGATGGCGTGACCGTTTGGCGCTGGATGATCGACTCCGAACCGGCACCCTTTTATGCCCCCTTCCTGCAGTTCGAAGGCAATACGGACCGCAAGCAGCACTATGAGGTCCGCTACCCGAGCAACGCCATCATCAAGGCGATCTTCGCGCCGGCCCATACGGGTGGCGAAGGCCGCGCACTGCCGGAAAACACCTTCCTGATGGACAGCTACAACTTCATGACGCCGGTCGATGAGAACCGCACCAAATACTACTGGTTCCAGATGCGTAATTTCGCGCCCGACGACGCCAAGGTTTCCGAGAGCTTCGCCAAGTCCGTGCGCGGCGCCTTCGAGGAGGACCGTATCGTGCTGGAGGCCGTCCATCAGGGGATGGCGAACATGCAGACGCCGAACCTCGACCTGAAGATCGACGTCGGCCCGATGCGCTTCCGCCGCAAGCTCGCCCAGATGATCGCTGCCGAGGCGCAAGCCGGGCCTGCCAGCGCAGCGGCTGAGTAAGGATCGCCCGAATGCTGGACGCCGCGGCCTCGCGCTTCCGCCCCTTCGAAGTGATCTCGAAGGTGCGCGAAAGCACCACCATCACGTCTTTCCGACTTGCCCCTCTCGACCGGCAGCACTGGCGGCCGTTCGAGGCCGGACAGTTCCTCACGATACGGGTTCCCGATAGCAAGGGTGGCCATGTCCTGCGCAACTATACGGTCTCCTCGTCCCCACGCGAGGAGGGCACGTATCGGATCACCGTGAAGCGTGAGGCCGCACCGTCGCAAGACGTGCCGGCGGGTGTGAGTTCGTGCTGGCTGCATGACGAGATCGAGCCCGGCGCCATCGTCGAGATAGACCTGCCGCGCGGCGCCTTCAAGCTGGACACGTCGAGCTGCCGGCCCGTCGTGCTGCTTTCCGGCGGCGTCGGGCTGACGCCGACGGTCTCGATGCTCGATGTGCTGGCGCGGGAAAGCAACCGTCCCGTCTGGTTCATCCACGCCTGCGACAGCGGGGCCGTCCATGCCCTGCGCGGCGAGGTCGAACAGCTTGCCGCCCTCAGACCCGGCGTCACCGTGCATTTCTGCTACCGTTTCGCAGAAAGCGCCGACCTCGACACGGTGCGGTGCCATTCCGAAGGCTTCCTGACACGCGCCACCCTCCAGGAGCTTCTGCCGCTCGACGATTACGACATCTACATGTGCGGCCCCCCCCCCTTCATGCAGGCGCTCTATGGCATTCTCACCGGCCTGGGCGTCCGCAAGGAACGTATCGCCTATGAGTTCTTCGGCCCGGCAAGCCTTCTCACGGAAGCCGCGCAGACAACGCCGCAACCCGTCAAGCCGCCCGCAGACGACCAATCCCCCGCAGGCGACGGACCTCATATCGTTCTCCAGAAATCCGGGCGCCGGCTCGCCTGGGACGGCACGAGTGAATCCATCCTCGCATTCCTGGAAGCGCAGGGCATCGAGCCGGAATTCTCTTGCCGGGCGGGGGTTTGTGGAACTTGCGAAAAGGGGCTCGTTTCCGGGGAAGTCGATTATTTCGAGGAGCCGCTCGACGTGATGCCGAAGGATCGGGTGCTGCTGTGCTGTACCCGGCCGAAATCCTCACTCGTGCTCGATCTGTAGCGACTGTCAACAAGAGGCTGCGGCCTGAACCTGGGGTGCCTCGCCACCCGAAGGAGAACCCGTGACGAAACTGCTCCGTGACGAAATTCCGCTGAACCCGCATGTCGCCGGGTTGCCGCCCTACAATGCCGGCATGAATATCGCCGCCGCGCAGAAGCACAGCGGCCGGCAGGACATCGCCGCTCTAGCCAGCAACGAGAATCCGGACGGCTGCTCGCCGAAAGTCGCCGCCGCCCTCGCCGGCCTCAATCCGGCGCGGTATTGCGACCCGGCCTGCACGGCGCTGCGCACGGCCCTCAGCCACAAGCTCGGCGTTCCCACGGACCGCATCGTCGTCGGCAACGGCTCGGAGGAGATGATTGCCGCGGTGTGCCGCGCCATTCTTCGTCCCGACGCCTTCGTCGCAACTCTCTGTCCCGGCTTCGGCCTCCATGAGATCGAGGCACTCGCCAACGGCGCACAGATGGAGAAGGTTGCCATGCGGGCAGACCTCGACTTCGACATCCCCGCGATCGTGGCCATGCTTGCGTGCAAACCGGCAATCTTCTTTCTGTCGTCGCCGTCCAATCCTGTCGGGCCGGCGCTCGATCGTGACAGCCTCACGCACATTCTCTCAGCGGTTCCGCCACAAACACTGCTCGTGCTGGACGAGGCCTATTTCGAATTCACCGACGACGACATGCCCGACGGGCTGTCCGCCCTCGCAAAGACCGATCTCTCCTGGGTAGTGCTGCGGACCTTTTCCAAGGCCTATGGGCTTGCCGGTCTGCGTGTCGGCTATGCCGTGACGTCGGACCTGCGCCTGGCGCGCGCCATGACCGCCGCCAAGACACCGTTCAACGTCAATGCCGCCGCGCAGACCGCCGCCCTCGCCGCACTCGAAGACGAAGCATGGATGCGCGCATCGGTCGCCGCACTGAAGCAGGAACGGCAGCGGGTCTCCCAGCGCGTCGCGGCCCTCGGCTTTCGCGTTGCCGGATCGCAGACGAACTTCCTCTTCATCGATGTCGGCTGGGACAGCCGGGCGGCGCTGGATCACTTCCTGTCGAAGGGGATCATCATCAAGCCGTGGAAGGAAGCCGGCTACGAAACCTTCATCCGCGTGACGATCGGCAGCCGCTCCGAAAACGACCGTTTCATCGAGGCGCTGACCGCTCTCGCCACGGAGTGACGCGCCGCAGCGCCGCTCCAATCCGACAAGACAGAACAGGGGGCCGATCTACGGCCCGAGGGAACGAACCATGAGCGCAAACGCAAGTCTGCCCAAAGCGAACCGGGAGCCACATCGCATGTCCTCATTGACGCCATCCGGTCTCTTTTCCGGCGACTATTCGGCTCTCCGCACCCGGTTCCTGGCCGCCGCGCGCACCGCCGGGGCGAGCCTCGTCGAATATCTGCATCCGCTGCATGGCCCAGACGGCGAGCGGCTTGCGACCGATGTCGCCTATCTCGGCCGCAACGATGCCCGCAAGCTCATGGTGCTGATTTCCGGCACCCACGGGGTCGAAGGCCCGTTCGGCTCGGCCTGCCAGACCGCCTGGCTCTCCCAGAACACGCCCTGGCAGCTTCCCGACGATACCGCCGTGCTCGCGATCCATCTCATCAATCCCTGGGGCACCGCATGGTCGCGTCGGGTGAACGAAGACAATGTCGACCTCAACCGCAATTTTATCGAATGGCAAAAAGCACCGCCGAAAAACGAACCGTACGGCGCCTTGCACGGCGCGCTCGTCTGTTCCGCCCTGGAGGGGCCGGACCACGACGCGGCAGCGGAGGCCTATGAGGCGGCCAAGCGGCAAGCCGGCGGCTATGCCGGCCTCGCCCCAATCATCGAAGCTGGCCAATACGATTTTCCGGATGGGCTGTTCTATGGTGGCGATGGCCCGGTCTGGTCCAACCGCACGCTCATCGACATCCTCTCCACCTTCGCGCAGCAGGCGGCCGAGGTCGTCGTTTTCGACCTTCATACGGGCGCCGGTCCCTATGGTTATCCGGCGCTGCTGTCGGTCGCTGAAAGTGAGCACGCCGGGCTGGACTGGGGGCGGAGCATCTTCGGCCCCACACTCTCGGTCGTCGTCACCGGTGCGAACGCGACAACAGATACCGGCATTGCCGCGACCGCAACCGGTTATGTTTCTGCGGCCGTGCGGACCGCGCTGCCGAAGGCCCGCGTCCTGCCGCTGGTGGTCGAATGCGGGACGCTGGACGGCGCCACCGTTTCCGACGCGGTGCAAGCAGACAACTGGCTTCATCTGTTCGGCAAGGTCGACACGCCGCTCGGCGGCAGGATCAAGGAAACCCTGCGCGCCGCCTTCATCCCCGAGGATGCGGACTGGCAGCGCACATGCCTTGCCGCATCGCTGCGCCATTTCGATCGCGCCTTCGCCGACCTCAAGGCGGTTGGCGGCGCCGGCCCGGAAAAGACCGTTCCGGCAGCAGCGGCTGTTACCGTTGTCGCTCATCCGGACATCAATGGCCCGAGGCTTGCCGAACGGCCGGCGATCGAGGTGCACGGCATTCACAAGCGTTTCGGCATCCTGCCTGTGCTGAACGGCGTCAGCGTCTCCGCGCAACCGGGCGAGGTCGTGTCGATGATCGGCTCTTCCGGCTCGGGGAAAAGCACCTTCCTGCGCTGCATCAACCTGCTTGAACAGCCGAACGACGGACGCATCGTCATCGACGGCGAGGAAATCCGCATGAAGAAAACGGCGGACGGCAATGCCGTTCCGGCCGACATGCGGCAGGTCGAGCGCATCCGCTCGCGCGTCGGCATGGTGTTCCAGAACTTCAATCTCTGGCCGCACATGACCGTACTCGAAAACATCGTCGAGGCGCCGCTGCATGTGCTGAAGGAAGAGCGGCAGGCGGCCGTCGATCACGCTCACGCTTTGCTGAAGAAGGTCGGCCTCTCCGACAAGCACGCGCAATATCCCGGCCAGCTCTCGGGCGGCCAGCAGCAGCGCGCCGCCATCGCCCGCACGCTTGCGATGCGCCCGAAACTCATCCTGCTCGACGAACCGACCTCAGCACTCGATCCCGAGCTGGTCGGCGAAGTGCTGCGGGTGATCCGGCAACTGGCCGAAGAAGGAAACACGATGATTCTCGTGACGCACGAAATGCAGTTCGCGCGCGAGGTCTCGCACAAGATCCTCTTCCTCCATCAGGGAAAGGTGGAGGAAGAGGGTGCCCCGGCGGAGATTTTCACCAATCCGCGCTCCGAACGCATGCGCCAGTTCCTGGCCCGGACGTTCTGACAGCCGCCGGCCTCACCCACCCGACAACGAAGCTCAATATGGGGAACCACAACATGAAGCTGAAAAGTCTGTTGCTCGCCACGCTCTTTGCCACCGGCCTCACCACGGCCCAGGCCGCGGAAGGCGAATTGTCGATCGGAACGGAAGGCGCTTATCCGCCTTGGAGCATGGCCGATGCCGTCGGCAACGTCACCGGCTTCGATGCCGATGTCGGCAACCTGCTCTGCGCCAAGCTGGAAATGAAGTGCCAGTTCGTCGTGCAGGCCTTCGACGGCCTCATTCCGGCACTGAAGGCCAAGCGTTTCGACGCCATCATTTCGGGTATGTCGATCACCGAGGACCGCAAGAAGGAGATCAACTTCTCCATCGGCTATGCCGAACTCGCCAACATGTTCGTCGCGCCGAAGACGTCCGACCTTGCCGGCATCAAGGATTTCGACAGCCTGATCAAGGCGCTCGACGGCAAGAAGGTCGGCGTACAGGCCGGCACGACCCATGCCCACTACCTTGAGAAGAACGTACCGAACGCCGACCTGAAGACCTATGACACGCTCGACCAGATGCAGATCGACCTCGCCAGTGGTCGTGTCGATACGGCCTTCTCGGACGCGTCTGCGATGGAGGATTTCCTTGCCAAGCCGGAAGGCAAGGATTTCCAGCTGGTGGACGTCAAGATCGCCAGCTCGTCCGATCCGACGCTCGGCGAAGGCATCGGCGTCGGCATCGCCCAGGAAAACACCGAGCTGAAGGCGCGCATCGACAAGGCGCTTTGCGAACTTGTCGCCGACGGCTCTATCGGCAAGGCGAGCCAGACCTGGTTCAAGACGGACATTTCTCGCCCCTGCAAGTAACGCCGACATGGTGTCTCCCGGATATCCTCCGGGAGACACCGCCTCCGACAGGACAACAGACAGGTTTGGGCGGGTCCGATGGAATTTGGATTATGGCAGGTATGGGAGGGCGGCTGGATCGCCGCAATCCTGCGCGGCGCGGCGATCACCATCGCCGTCGGCGTCGCGAGCATGGCCTTCGGCATTGTCATAGGCATTGTCTGCGGCCTGATCAAATGGGCGCGGCTCTTCCCGCTGACGCTGGCGGTGGATTTCTACACGTCGATCGTGCGCGGCGTGCCGGAGCTCCTGATCATCTATCTTCTCTTCTTCTCCTCCGTCGAATTCGTCGGGCAGGTCGCCGCCGCCTTCGGCTATGAAGGACTGGCCGGCAACGGCTATGCCTTCATCATCGCCGTCATCGCGATCGCGGCCATATCGGGCGCCTATTCCACCGAGGTCGTGCGCGGCGCGCTTGCCGCCATTCCTGGTGGCCATATCGAGGCGGCGCGTGCGCTCGGCATTCCCGGCAGACGCATCTTCCGCCGGATCATCGCACCGCAGATGCTGCGGATTGCCGTGCCCGGCATGAACAATGTCTGGCAGACGACCATCAAGGATACCGCCCTCGTCTCCGTCGTCGGCCTGCAGGAATTGATGCGTGCCGCCTTCGTCGGCGCCGGCTCCACCCGCCACCCCTTCATTTTCTATTTCATCGCGGCTGTCGTCTATCTCGTCATCACGCTGGTCAGCCAGGGTGGTTTCGACCGGATCGAGCGCCTTCTGCGCCCCCGCACGAGGACATAGGCCATGGATCTCGATCTCATCCAGCTTGCCGTTCCGACCCTTGCCAAGGGATTGTGGCTGACCGCCGTCCTGACACTGGCAGCCGTCGCCGTCGGCTTCAATCTCGGCCTCGCGCTCGCCGTCATGCGGCTTTCGAAAAACCGGTTTGTCAGTGGCTTCGCCAAGGGCTACAGCACCGTCTTCCGGGGAACGCCGCTGCTCGTTCAGCTCTTCCTCTTCTACTACGGCCTCGGCCAGATTGCCTTCGTGCGCGACAATCCCGTCCTCTGGTGGATCGTCGGCGACGGTGTTCATTGCGCCGTGATGGCGCTGGCGCTCAACACCGCCGCCTATACGTCGGAGATCCTGCGCGGCGGCCTCCTGTCGATACCTGGTGGCCTCGTCGAGGCGGCGCAGGCCTGCGGGATGTCGCGACTCCTGTGTTTTCGCCGGATCACGTTTCCGCTCGCCATAAGGCAGGCCTTGCCGGCCTATGGCAACGAACTCGTGCTCGTCGTCAAGGGAACGAGCCTTGCCTCGACCATCACCGTGCTGGAAATCACCGGCCATGCGAAACGCCTGATGAGCCAGACCTATGCGATCCTCGAGGTCTTCGCCATCGCCGGCGTGCTGTACCTCCTGATCAATCTGGTGCTGATCACCCTCGTCCGGCTGCTTGAAGCCCGCCTGACGCGCTACCTGCCGCGATAACCAAATCTCCAAAATGACGGACACTCTGGAAGGAAAGACCATGGACGTACGCGCCGCCGTTGCCGTTCAGGCCGGAAAACCGCTTGAAATCATGACCGTACAGCTCGAAGGCCCGCGCGCCGGTGAGGTGCTGGTCGAGGTGAAGGCGACGGGCATCTGCCACACCGACGATTTCACCCTGTCGGGCGCCGATCCGGAAGGCCTCTTCCCGGCCATCCTCGGCCATGAGGGCGCCGGCATCGTCGTCGACGTCGGCCCGGGCGTCACCTCGGTGAAGAAGGGCGACCACGTCATTCCGCTCTACACGCCGGAATGCCGCGAATGTTACTCCTGCCTGTCGCGCAAGACTAATCTCTGCACCTCGATCCGCGCCACCCAGGGCCAGGGCCTGATGCCCGACGGCACCTCGCGCTTCTCGATCGGCAAGGACAAGATCCACCATTACATGGGCTGCTCGACCTTCTCGAACTTCACGGTCCTGCCGGAGATCGCGCTCGCCAAGGTCAATCCCGACGCGCCCTTCGACAAGATCTGCTACATCGGCTGCGGCGTGACGACCGGCATCGGCGCGGTCATCAACACGGCCAAGGTCGAGATCGGCTCGACGGCCATCGTCTTCGGCCTCGGCGGCATCGGCCTCAACGTGCTGCAGGGCCTGCGCCTTGCCGGCGCGGACATGATCATCGGCGTCGACATCAACCCCGACCGCAAGGCATGGGGCGAAAAGTTCGGCATGACGCATTTCGTCAATCCGAAGGAAGTGGGCGAGGACATCGTGACCTACCTCGTCAACATGACGAAGCGAAACGGCGACCTGATCGGCGGCGCCGACTACACCTTCGACTGCACGGGCAACACCAAGGTAATGCGCCAGGCGCTCGAAGCCTCGCATCGCGGCTGGGGCAAGTCGGTCATCATCGGGGTTGCCGGCGCCGGCCAGGAGATCTCGACGCGTCCGTTCCAGCTCGTCACCGGCCGCAACTGGATGGGCACCGCCTTCGGCGGCGCGCGCGGCCGCACCGACGTGCCGAAGATCGTCGACTGGTACATGGAAGGCAAAATCCAGATCGACCCGATGATCACGCACACGATGCCGCTCGAGGACATCAACAACGGCTTCGAGCTCATGCACAAGGGTGAAAGCATCCGCGGCGTGGTGGTATACTGAGGGCGGGTTCAAAGACCGCCTGCACCTCGCAATCCATGCATTGCACCGCCGCGCCAGCGTTGGGGGTGCCTGTTATCGGCCGCGCATGCCGCGTCGGCCATGAAGGAGGAGAAACCCATGCCAAATATCGCGATACACCCATCCGTCGACAACGGGTTCAAAGCGACCGATGCCACCTTTTCCGGCGGCACGCTCGTCTGCAACTGCGCGAGCAATCCGGTCAAGGTCCGCGTCAAGGGCGACATCGCCCATAACCACGCCTGCGGCTGCACCAAGTGCTGGAAGCCGGACGGCGCCGTCTTCTCGGTCGTCGCCGTCGCCTCGACCGACAATATCGAGGTCGTCGAAAACGGCGACAAGCTCGCGGTCGTCGATCCGGCCGCTCTCATCCAGCGCCATGCCTGCAAGGCATGCGGCGTGCATATGTACGGCCCGGTCGAGCGCGATCATCCGTTCAAGGGCCTGTCCTTCGTGCATCCGGAACGTTTCGAAGAGCGCGGCTGGGCCAAGCCCGGATTTGCGGCCTTTGTCTCCTCGATCATCGAAAGCGGCTACGATCCGGCACAGATGGACGGCGTTCGCACCCGGCTGCGGGAGCTCGATCTCGCGCCCTACGACTGCCTCAACCCCGCCTTGATGGACTACATCGCCACCTGGACGGCGAAGAAAAACGGCACGCTTCACGCCTAATGCCCTGAACCTCCCAAGATCAGCCTATCCCTCTTTCCCGATGCCATCGACAGGACCTGTCCAATGCACCGTCTAAAGCCCGAATTCACCGCCGAAATCCGTACCATCGTCGGTGAAGGAAATTTCAGGGAGGGAGAGGCAGTCGCCATGATCGACTACGGCGTGACGCCGGAAAATCTCGACGCCGGCGCCGTCGTTCTCCCCGGCATGACTGGAGAAGTTGCCGCCATCATCCAATGCTGCCGCGCCCACGGCGTCCCGCTCGTCACGCATGGCGGTCGAACCGGGCTCGTGGGCGGCGGTTTGTCGAAATCGGGCGAACTGGTGCTTTCCACTGCCCGGCTCAATCGCATCCTGCATCTCTGCCCCGTCGAGCGCGTTGCGGTGGTGGAAGCCGGCGTAGCGCTGCAGGCGCTGCAGACGGCGGCCGCGGAGCATCGCCTTGAACCGGGCATTGATCTGCCGTCCCGCGGCTCGGCGACGATCGGCGGCATGGCTTCGACGAATGCCGGCGGGATTTCAGCCTTCCGGTCGGGAGTCATGCGACATCGTATCCTTGGACTGGAGGCCGTGCTTGCGGATGGCTCGGTCTATTCCGACCTGACCCGCGTTGTGAAAAACGCCGCCGGCTATGATCTGAAGCATCTGTTTGTCGGTGCGGAAGGCACGCTCGGCGTGATAACGCGGATTGCCGTCAGGCTCGACCCCCAGCCTCTAGCCACTGCCACCGTCCTGTTCGGCCTGGCCTCGGTGGATGCAGCACTTGAGACGGTTCGCCGGGGGTTCGATGCCGAGTACGGCCATCTTCGCGCCGCCGAAGCGATCTGGGACACCTATTTCCGCCTGACCTCCAGCCACCATCGCTGGTCGGCTACAGACTACGCCACCGATCATCCCGTCAATCTCCTGATGACGCTCGGCGGCGCGGACGAGACCGCCTTGCAATCGGAGCTCGCGCGCATCTATGAGGATGTGATTGCCGTTCACCCCGACACCTCGGCCGTCATCGCATTTTCGGGTGCGCAAGAAGCCGATCTCTGGCGGCTTCGCGAGGACACGGACCTGATCTATCGGCAGCATCCGGGCGCGCCCTCCTACGACGTCTCCATCCCCCTCTCGCAGGTTGCGTCCTATCTCGATCGGTGTCTTGCCGATCTGAAGGTAATCGATGCCACTCTTGATCCCTACGTCTTCGGCCATCTTGCCGACGGAAACCTCCACATCGTCCTCAACAGCACCGGCAGCGACATTTCGGCCGAAAAGGCGAGCGCCGTCGAGAAGGCGATCTACCAGCACATCGGAACAATGGGCGGGTCGTTTTCCGCTGAGCACGGGATCGGCTCGAAGCGGGTTGCCCCGCTATCGGCTCTGTCCAATCCAACAAAGCTGGCGCTGATGCACGAGATTAAGCACGCACTCGACCCAACGGCTCTCCTTGGTCCGGGAAAGATACTGCAGGCAAACACGCTTTGGGGCACGCGGTAGGCCGGCGGCATTGCCTCTCGCCCCCACAACGATGGGACACCACCGCCAATTCGCAACGGTCTACGCTCGTCGCGATACACAGAAGCCGGCGTCAATTCGCCGAACTCGCTTATCTGAACGGCGATCGAGAACACAACTTTGTGGCGAATCTAGATCTAGCTCATTAGCTCTTAAAGGGATCAGAACCAATGAACCCGCAATGACGCGCCCAGCTGCGATAGATTGGCGAATAAAGGCAAGAACATGGCCGGTTGAAATGGCTGATTTCGGGCCGTCAGCGGTCCATCCGCTTTCCTGCGCAAAACCGCAAACTCGGACATCGCGAGCGGACCAGCTAAGCCGGGTCGATTTCTGTCTGTAATTTACGCACATGTGGTGAAGGACAATTTTTACGTTGCGACAATCAATCGTGCTTTTAGCAGATCGAGTTCTGCCGGCTCGTACATCCGGCGCTTGATGAGTTTCAACCGTGTGATCTGACGTTCCATATGACCATTCGACCATGGTGAGGTGATCACTTCTCGGACTGCGGCTAGGTCGTCCTCAAGGTCGTTGGCGAAGCATCCGACCAAGCTCTCCTTGACCGCATCGAGCCACCATCGCGTTTCGCTGCCGCCTTCGATCGGATCACGAACCCTATACCCGCCGTACGATGTCACCCGTTCAGTTGAAGAACGGAGACCTTTCCGCGCATGCGGTCAAATTCTTGCTATCCGTGGAAGCATCAACGCTCACAAGTATGTCTCTCCTTCACCTCGTTCAACGATAAAGAGAGTGTGCCTGCGCCCATCCAGGGGGACGCGGATTGCTGTGTCCGCATGGGGTACCGAAGAACCGTCGAGTGTTACACAGAACCGGCCTTCGGTCGTATCCACAGCCCTCTCGACGCGGATGTCGTATCGGGTATCGCCCATTCTGATCGTCGCCTCGAACTGCGGCCATGATTTCGGCATGCAAGGTTCGACGACAAGCACGGCACCCTCCCGGCGCAGGCCGAGGATGCCCTCGATGCCGGCGCGGTACATCCAGGCGGCGGAGCCGGTGTACCATGTCCAGCCGCCGCGCCCGACATGGGGGGCGACCGAATAGACGTCGGCGGCGACCACATAGGGCTCGACCTTGTAGCGCGCTACCGCCTCGGGCGTGTTTGCGTGATTGATCGGGTTCAGCAGGGCGAAAAGATCGTGCGCCTTGTCGCCCTCCCCCAGCCGAGCGAAAGCGAGGATCGCCCACATGGCGGCATGGCTGTATTGGCCGCCGTTTTCACGCAGACCCGGCGGGTAGCCCTTGATGTAGCCCGGATCGCGCGGGATTGCGTCGAAAGGCGGCGTGAAGAGGAGGGCGAGACCGTCCTCCTTGCAGATCAGGTGGGTTTCCAGCGACGCCATGGCGATGGCGGCGCGATCGGGATCGGCAGCGCCGGACAGGACCGCCCAGGATTGGGCGATGCTGTCGATCCGGCATTCGTCATTGTCCTTCGAGCCCAGCCAGGTGCCGTCATCGAAGGTGGCGCGTCGATACCAGGCGCCGTCCCAGGCTTCATGCTCGATGGCGGTCTTCACGGCTGCGGCGTGCGCCTTCCAGCGCGCGGTGCGGTCGGGATCGCGACCCTCGGCAAGCGGCACGAACAGGTCGATCGTGCGGATCAGCAACCAGCCGAGCCATACGCTTTCGCCCTCGCCGCTCTCGCCGACCCGGTTCATCCCATCGTTCCAGTCGCCGGTACCCATCAGGGGAAGGCCGTGCCTGCCGGTGAGCGCGACGGCCTGGTCGAGACCGCGCGCGCAGTGCTCGAAGAGCGATGCGGACTGGCCGGAGGGCGTCGGCTGGAAGAAAGCATCATGCTCTTCTTCACCAAGGGCCGGTCCGTCCAGAAAGGGGATGGCCTCATCGAGGATTGCCGCATCCCCGGCCGCAGTGACATAGGTCGCGGCAGCAAAGGCAAGCCAGACCCGATCGTCGGAAATCCGCGTGCGGACACCCGCACCCGAATGGGGTAGCCACCAATGCTGCATGTCCCCCGCGGCAAACTGCCGGCCGGCCGCGCGCAGGATGTGCGCCCGTGCCTCCTCCGGCCGGGCGAAAGCCAGCGCCATGCCGTCCTGCAACTGATCGCGGAAACCATAGGCGCCGCTTGCCTGATAGAAGGCTGAGCGCGCCCATATGCGGCAGGCGAGCGTCTGGTAGAGCAGCCAGCCGTTCAGCATGATGTCCATTGCCCGGTCCGGCGTTTTGACCTGCACGGTTTCAAGCAACGTTTGCCAATGTGCGGTCACCTCGGCGAGAACCGCATCGAGGTCGGCGGCTCGATAACGGGCAATCAATGCGCCCGCTTCATCGGCCGAGGCAGCCTGGCCCAGGAAAGAGACGATCTCGATGCTCTCCCCCACGTCGAGCTCGATCGTGCCTTGCAGCGCCGCACACGGATCGAGGCCCGCACCGACCTTCGCGCTGAGCGTCCTTCTCTGCCTCAGAGCAGCGGGATTCGCGGAATTGCCGTTGCGTCCGAGAAATTCCGTGCGGTCGGCGGTCCATGACGTTTGTCGTCCGCCGAGATCGGCAAAGGCGACACGGCCGGGAAAGGCCATCGCCCATTGGTTACGGGCGAAGATCGCCCCCGTCGCAGCGTCGACGGATGTGGTGACGACCGGCGCGCTCGCGCCCCGCACGGTCCCGAGCACCCACTCGGCATAGCTCGTAACCGACAGGCGGCGCGGGCGTGACGAGTGGTTGGTGAGCGTCAGGCGGGAAATGCGGATCGGACCGGCGAGCGGCACATAGGACAGCAATTCGCTTTCGATGCCGTGCGCCCGATGGCTGAAGCGGGTGTAGCCGAAGCCGTGGCGCGCCACATAACGCCCGCCATCCCGGATTGGCTGGGCTGTCGGGCTCCAGAGGTCGAGCGTTTCTTCGTCACGGATGTAAAGCGCCTCTCCGGAGGGGTCGGTGACCGGATCGTTGGACCATTGCGTGATCTGGTTCTCACGGCTGTTCTCGGCCCAGCTATAGGCGCTGCCGTCGCTCGACACCTGAAAGCCGAAGGTGGGATTGGCGATGACGTTGATCCATGGCATCGGCGTCGTCGCACCGTTTTCCAGCACCGTGACATATTCCGTGCCGTTCCTGCCGAATCCGCCCAATCCATTGAAGAATTCAAGATCGTCCGGTTGCGCGACCGTCTCGGCCGTAGGCCTTGCCAGCAGTTTTTGCGTCAGTGGGAGAGCCGGCCGTTCCGTCATAACCGAAAAGCGGGCGAGATGATCGGCGATCAGGCCGCGGTGGGCCGACAGCACGACGCGCGCGGCCGCGTTCAGGAGGTTTTTCGCCTCCTGACTGAGGAAGTCGGCGCGCAGGACATGCACCGCGCCCTGCGCCGGCATATCGCCGAAACGCGGGCGGGACTGGCTGGAGCGCACAGCGGCTTCGACGGCGTTCTGCAGATCCTGCACATAGGAAGCGGCGCGCTCGTTGATAATCACCAGGTCGACGGCGAGCCGCTTGATGCGCCAGTATTCGTGCGCGCGCAGCATCTGACGCAACTGGGGAAGGTCCTCGACATCATCGATGCGCAGAAGCACGATCGGCAAATCGCCCGAGATGCCGTAGGGCCAGAGGCCGGACTGCGGGCCGCCGCCGGCGATTATGGCGTCGGACGCCGGCCGGAAGCGCGCGTCTGCATAGAGGATGGGCGCGGCCAGGCGCTGAAAGTCCGCCGCCTCCTCCAGATCCATGTCGAGATGGTGAAGCTGTACCTGGGCCTGGGTCCAGGCGAGCGTCTTCGCCCGGTCGAAAGCGCTCCTGTCGTGATGCTTGTCGATGCGCTCGAGAAGTTCCTCACGGGACTGCGCCACGAGCGTCCAGAAGGCGATGCGCGCCACCTTGCCGGGAAGAACGCGCACGCTTCGACGCAGCGAGAAAATCGGATCGAGGACGGTGCCTGCGGTGTTGGAAAGGGCTTGCCCGTCGTGGATGGCGGCAGCCGTGGCGATGGACCGGTTGCGCCCGAGGAATTTGGCACGATCGGACTCGTATTGCGGATCGGCGATGGCATCGCCTTCGACCACGGCGAAATGGGCGGCCCAGATCTCCGCCTCCGAGGGAGCGCGGCGGCGGCGCGTGACGATAAGCGCGGCGTATTCCGGCAGGTACTCGGTCTCGACGAACATCTTGGCAAAGGCGGGATGCGCGTTGTCGGTCGCCGGCGTGGCTAGCACCAGTTCGGCATAGGAGGTCAGCTCGATATCGCGCGTGCGCCGCCCGCTGTTGGTGAGGCTGACACGGCGGACCTCGCCATCATCTTCACCGGAAACGATGACATCCATTTCCGTCGTCAGCGTCTCGTCATGGCGGATATATTGTGCGTGATCCTCGCCGAAGACCACCGAGGCGTCGGCCTTGTCGCCCAGCGACAGGACGGCGGGGGAGAAGACCGTGCCGGCCTGCATGTCCCGGAGGAAGATGAAGGCGCCGCAATCGTCCCGGGTGGCGTCTTCGCGCCAGCGCGTGATGGCGATATCGCGCCAGCGGCTGTAGCCGCCGCCCGAAGCCGTCAGCATCACCGCGTAGCGTCCGTTAGACAAGAGATGCGTGACCGGCGCACCGGCCACAGGCAACGGCAGCCGGCGAACCGATGGCGCGGGGTTCAGCGAAATGCCCGCGGATGCCTTGACCTCCTCGGCACGCGGACGGGCGATCGCCACGTCGCGCGGCATGCGTTCCGACAGCAGCAGTTCGCTGGCCATGATCATCGGTTCGCGGTGGAATCGCGCCCGCATGCGTCCGTCCTGCAAAAGGACGGCGATGGCGACGATGGTCATGCCCTGGTGGTGGGCCATATAGCTGTGGATGATCTCGACCGTTTCGTCTTCCGGCAGGCGCGCGCGCGTGAAGTCGAGGGCTTCGTAGAAGCCATGGACCCCAAGAGCGCCCATCGCCGCGAGGCGCCGGTAATTGTCGAGCGCGGCATGGGGATCGACCATGGCGGCAAGGCCGGTCGCATAGGGTGCAATGACCATGTTGCCAGACAGGCCGCGCTTCAGCCCCAGGCCGGGCACGCCGAAATTGGAATACTGATAGGTGAATTCGATGTCGCGTGCATTGAAGGCGGATTCCGATATGCCCCACGGCACATTCCGCGACCGCCCATAGGCCTCCTGACGCGCCACGATCAGGCGGTTCGTATCGTCGAGCAGGCTTCCCGCCGGCGCGCGCATCACCAGCGACGGCATGAGATATTCGAACATCGAGCCCGACCAGGAGATCAGCGCCGAGCCGCTTCCGAGCGGCGTCGCCGCCCTGCCGAGGCGGAACCAGTGCCGTGTGCTGACATCGCCCTTGGCGATGGCGAAGAAGCTCGCAAGGCGCGCTTCGGAGGCCAGAAGGTCATAGCAATTCGAGTCGAGGCCGTTGTCGGCGAGCGAATAGCCGATGGACAACAACTTCCTGTCCGGATCGAACAGAAAAGCGAAATCCATGTCGAGTGCCATGGTGCGGGCGGTGTCCGCGAGGGCATGAAGCCGCTGTTTCAGCGAGGCGGCATCGTCCTTCAATGCCTGCCGGTCGCGTGCGGCCTGCGTGACGGATCGGCCCAGCGCCGCGATCCAGAACTGGAGATCGGACGTCGCGCCGCCATCGGCAGGTCCTGCCTGCGGAGCCAGTTTCATCGCCTTGTCCAGAAGCCGGATCAAAGCAGGCGTTGCCGCATCGATGGATTGCGGACCGCGCACAAGGATTTCGACTTCATCGAGGACGGATGACAGGCTGGCGCACTGCGCACCGGTCACCTCGGCAAGCGCCATGCGGGCGAGCGCCAGCGTATCGTGGAAACCCTCGTTGTTTTCCGCCGGTGGTGTCTCCGCCCATTCCTCACAGGCATTCGCCAGCGCGATCAGGTGACCAGCGAGATTGCCGCTGTCGACCGAGGACACATAGGGTGGATCGAGGGTCCTGAGATCGCGCGTATCGTACCAGTTGAAGAAATGGCCATTGAAACGATCGAGTATCTTGAGCGTGGCAAAGCTCGCTTCGAGCCGTTCGAGCGCTTCAAGAGTTCCCACCCAGCCGAAATCGCGCGCGGCGACCGTCGAGAGGAAATAGAGGCCGATATTGGTCGGTGACGTGCGGTGGGCGACGGCCGGTGCCGGCGTTTCCTGGAAATTGTCCGGCGGCAGCATGTTGTCCGCCGGTGTGACGAAGGTTTCGAAAAACCGCCAGGTGCGCCGCGCGACCAGCCGGAACTGCGCCGCCTCGGCATCCGCAAGAACCTTGCCCGGCCGTGCCGTCGGTGAACGGCTGATCCAGAGCGCGATGGCGGGTGCCGCAAGCCACAGTGCGGAGAATATCAGGACCAGCGGCCAGGAACCTGGCGACAACGCCCAGGCCCCGGCCAGCAGGCCCAACGCCGTGATCGTCCCGCCCGCCATGTCGCGGTAGAACCCCAGAAGTGTCAGCCGCGTTCGTTTTCCGGAGGTTGCCGCGGTCGTCCATTCCAGAAGTTTGCGGCGTGTCACCAGCAGGCGGCTGGCGGTTCGCAGGACTGCGTCGCAATTGCGCCATGCCTGATCGGGCAGCAATGCCAGACCGAGCGCCGTCTGCATCGCCGCAAGCTTGATGTCGCCGGCAAGACGGATCGCGTGGCTGCTCAGCTGCAGACCGCTGCGACGGGGCAGGATGGCAAAGGCCAGCGGCAGGAAAGCAGGGATGGCGATGCTGGAGGCGATCAGCAAGGCACCCGCCAACCCCGCCTGCAAGGGCATCGTGCAGCAGGCGACGAGGGCCAGGAACGTCGAGGGGGCGATAAGGGTGCGGCGCAGATTGTCCAGCATCTTCCAGCGGCCGAGAGCTGGAAGCGGTTTCTTTCCGAAAATCCAGGGCAGCAGCTGCCAGTCGCCGCGCGTCCAGCGATGCTGGCGCCGCGCCGCAACGTCGTAGCGCGAGGGAAAGTCGTCGACCACCTCGACATCGGAGGCGAGCCCCGCCCGCGCGAACGTACCCTCGAAGAGATCGTGGCTGAGAAGGCTATTCTCCGGAATGCGCCCGGCAAGCGCTGCCTCGAAGGCATCGACGTCATAAATACCCTTGCCGGTATAGGACCCTTCGCCGAACAGGTCCTGGTAGACGTCCGAGACGGCCGCCGCATAGGGATCCATGCCGCCGGGCGCGGAAAAAACCCGCTGGTAGAGCGAGCCTTCCCGCCCGACCGGAAGCGACGGCGTGACGCGCGGCTGGATGATCGCATAGCCGTCGACCACGCGCTTTTTCTCGGCGTCGAGACACGGGCGGTTGAGGGGATGCGCCATCTTGCCGATCAGTCGGAGAACCGTATCACGCGGCAGTTTCGTATCCGCGTCGAGGGTCACGACATAGCGCACATCCGGCGGGACGGTCGGCGGCTTTCCCGCAAGCGCCATGAAGCTCGTGCCGGTAGCGCCGCGCAGGAGGCGATTGAGCTCGTGCAGCTTGCCGCGCTTGCGCTCCCAGCCCATCCAGACATTCTCGCCGGCATTGAACCGGCGCCTGCGATGCAGCAGCAGGAAACGGTCACCGGCGGGGCCTGGCCCGTGCCGGCGATTGAGGTCGGCCATGGCCTCGACGGCGAGGGCGAGAAGTGCCGCATCACTTTCCACGGTCTCCTGCGGCGCATCCTTGCCGTCGGTCAGCAACGCGAAGCTCAGGTCGCCTCCCGCACCCGACAGATGATGCACCTCAAGCCGTTCGATCTGCTCAAGAAGATCGGCACGGTTGCTCAAGAGCGTCGGCACGACGACGAGTGTGCGGGATGACTGCGGCACGCCGCGCGACAGCTCCAGCCCCGGCAGGCCGACCGCCCCATGGCTCCAGGTCACGAGGCGGTTGACGAGCGCAGTCGCGATATCGCTCGCCGGCAGCAGCGCCAGCACGGCAAAGACGATCACGGCGGGCGTAGCAAGACCTGCACTCGATAGAAGCCATAGCGCGAAAGCGAGAAGCGTTGCGGTCACAAAGCCGATCGTCCCGGCATATCCGGCAATGCCCGTTCGTGCCGCCAGACGGCCGAACATCAGGCGCCTGGGCTGGCGGAACCGGACAATGCGTTCGAAAGCAGACCGTCCCTCCGCGATCAGGTGGTAACCTGGATCGGCCATGCGTTCGGTTTCGGTTGCAGTGGCTCCCTCGGCCGACACGGCCTGTGCCGCCTTCACCGCTTCGCCGGCAATGTCGAGCTCCGACATGTCCGAGCCGCGGGCGAGGTCCTCGATAGCGCTGCGATAGAGGTTGCGTGTGGCGAAATCCATACGGCCGAAGGTACCGTCGGCGGACAGGCGGGCATCGACGAGGCTGACGCTTTCGAAGAGATCAGCCCAGTCGACATCCGAGATCAGCCGCATGCTGGTGATGATGTTGCGGACCGTGACGTTGGAAGCGCCCTGGCGTTGCTGGGCATGCCGCACGACGGCGTCGACCGACGTCCCCTGCCGTGCCAGCTTCTTCTCCAGCCAGCCATGGGCCGGCGTCGTGCTGGGGTCTTGATCCCGCAGGCGTTTCGCAAGCTGGGCCGCGACGAGCTCCGGCAAGGCCCCGTCGGAAACGGTTTGCAGCGCGTTGTCACGGGTGTCGTCCGCGAGCAGCCGATCGGCCAGCGCGTCCGCCTGCGCGCGCATGCCGCGCCCGGCGGTGATCTGGTCCGCCAGCCTTCGCAGGTTTTCGACGAGTACGATGCGCAGGGTGATCGCCACGGCCCACAGCTCGCCGATCGTCAGCGGCTGGACCTTCTGATAGGCGGCAATGAACCGGACGAGCGTCTCGGGATCGAAATGGCTGTCGGTGTGCGCGACAAAGGCCCAGGCGATGCCGAACACGCGCGGATAACCGGCGAAAGGCCCCTCGGCGAGCTTGGGCAGCTGCCTGTAATAGTTGGGCGGCAGGTCGTCATGAATTTCGCGGATCTGCTCCTCGACCAAGTGATAATTGTCCAGCAGCCATTCCGCTGCCGGCACGACGCCGTGCTCGTTCTCGACCTCGAACGCGCTGGCACGGTAGGCCGCAAGCAGGACGGCTGCGTTGTTCTTCAATCTCTTGTGCAAGGACTGGACCGAGGGCGGCCGCCGGGTCACCGGCTGCGCCAGCGCGAGGGTCGCGGCATGCTGCTCGAGCCTTTCGACCCCGAACAGTTCTTCGCGCACCGGCGCCGGATCGTTCCACGGCGCCCGCGACGTTCGGCTGCCCCCGAAAACAAGCGAGCGAAGGACGCCCTCGCCTTTCCCGCCGGCAATCGCCTGCGGTTCGGGGACGGATTTGGCAACCGTCTCGGGATAGGATGCGGCTTTGGCAACCACCCTTTCCACCACCGCGGTTTCCGAGTTGCCGGCGTCTTCGACGCCACGCTTCTGGTTTCTGGCCATGACATTTCCTTCGCCCGGACGCGGCCAAGCAGCCGGCCAGGCAAGGCCCGGCGGTCATTGTGCGATTGAGGGTCGGCGAGGCGCGCTAGCGCATCCTGCAGATCAGCCGAAATCGGCGCGCGTCAGGACATAGATCGGCCGGCGAGCGCCGGAATAGGCGCGCCGCGCCGCCTTGTAGACAGAGACGCGGGCATCGTCGAAAGCCCTGAGATAACCGGCTTCGGACGTCACTCCCGGAAACAGGTCCGCCCCCGCGAAGAACGGGATCTCAAACATGCCGTCATGACCGATGAAGCGGATACGCTTGCCGGCCTCTTCATAGCTTCGGCTCTGGTTTGGAAAACTGAGGCTCATGAGAACTCCTTGCGATACAAGAATGACGCGTCTCTTCAACCGAAGCTTTCGACGCCGATCTGCGGAAAATCTCGGAATATTCAAAAATAAAAATTACAAACTTCCTGTAAAACAGGCATATTCTTCTGAAATTCAGAGAAAAAATAAAACCCGCAATTGCAAGTCTCTATCGAAACCGCGCAACGCATGGAGCTTTAAATCCAAAATCATCATAGCATGGAAATGCGAATTCTGATTTTTTATTTTTAGGTAAAAGAAGACATCAGGATTTTATCTATGATTTCATTTCCTATCCGAGTGCCATGGCGAAAAACAAATCCATCTGGTTTTCCATTGGCTTAGCAAAATGACCGTGTCGCCGGGCCGCCGTAGCCTCAACCAATGCCTCCAAACGAACGCAATTGATTTCTTGCCAATACAGCGGAGGCGGTTCACTGTGATTGCTCCAGCAGCCATCTTACGGGCGCTGCTGTTTAAGGGTTGATTACCCTGGCCCCAAAGCGAGGAGGACATCATGTCTTCCATCTTCCGCCACCAGAACAAACATCGTTTCGCAGACCTGATCGGATACGCTCTATCCGCGGCAAGTCTTGCGATGATCCTCTACATCCTGATCGAAGGATGGGTATGGTGATCCTTGTCTTCAAAGGCGCCTTGACGGATGCAAACCGCCAGCAAACCGCTCTGCGGCAAATCCTCAAGGACGCAGACTACGAGACCCGGAACCTTCTCGCCAAGTCTGGCGTGGAGAATGGAGAAGTCCGTCATCTCGTTCGCCTGATACAAGGGGCGATGATCGGCACCGATAAATATCCTCTTTCGCAGGCGTCCCGACGCAAGAACCGTAACATCGGTCTCGACGTCTGGGAAAACGAGGGCGGATCGGCGAACCCAAATCGCCCGGAATAGGCACCCACCCATGCGGCTCTCCACGCACATATCCCCGCCGGGACGGGCAGAGCGCATTCGCCAGGTCCGGCGCAAATTTGGAAAGCAACGGAAATGACCGAAAGAACCACAGAAACCGAAATCACTTTCCTGCACCCGTTCAACCTCAATTCCCTGGTCGAGCCGCTGGAAGCCGGCACCTACCGTCTCGTCGTGGACGAGGAGCTGATCGAAGGGCTGAGCTTCACCTCTTATCGGCGCGTGGGTACTCACCTCGAGGTTCCCGCAATCGCGGTGAAGATTGCCAAGCGGCAGTTCCTGCAGGTGTCGGCGGTGGAAATTGACGAGGCACTGGCGCGCGATGCGGAAATCCCGAAATCCGGCGCAGCCGCCACCCCATAAAACGTGGACCGTTCGGTGGTATCGACAGCCCTCCCGGCGGCGCCTGCCCCACCGTTATCGGGTGGCGGGATGACGATATTCTGCGTCCGGCATATCACCTCCTACCGGTATAAAAGGCGCGTGGCGTTTGGGGAGCACAGACTGCTGTTCCGGCCAAGGGACAGCTTCGATCAAACGCTTCTGCGTTCTCACCTGAAGGTCGATCCGGAGCCGGAACACGTCCGATGGATTCACGACGTTTTCGGCAATTGCGTCGCTCTCATCGGCTTTACGCAAGCATCTCGTGACCTTCGCTTCGAAACGACCATTCGCCTCGAGCATACGCCGCAGGCCGCAATGGATCTGCAGATCGACGCGGAGGCTTTGACCTACCCGTTTGAATACGATCCCGAAGAAGCGCCGGATCTGGAGGGAACGATCAGGCGTCACTATCCCGATCCAGACGGTGCGGTCGACAAATGGGCACGGCAGTTCGTGCGGGTCGGGCAGCCCACCGAGACCGGTCACCTGCTGATGACAATGTGCTACGCCATCCATGAGAGCTTCATTTACGCCCGGCGGACGGAACACGGAACGCAGGCGCCGCTCGAGACCCTGAAGCTTCGGCGCGGCACCTGCCGGGATTTCGCTCTGCTGATGATGGAGGCGGCCAGAGCATTGGGGCTCGCTGCGCGCTTCGTCACCGGCTATATCTATGTTGCTGATCGCGACGGATCGACGACCCTCGGCGGCGGATCGACCCACGCCTGGTGTCAGGTTTATTTGCCCGGCGCCGGCTGGGTGGAATTCGATCCCACGAACGGCATTGTCGGCAACCGCGACCTGATCCGCGTCGGCGTTGCCCGCGACCCGAAACAAGCCGTCCCCCTGTGGGGCAGCTGTCAACGGCGGAGTAAAAACCGGCCACGGGGCGGAGCAAAAGTCGGCCACTGCGGCGCCGGCCTGAGACCGCCGGG